>JAFDAJ010000025.1 GCA_019313915.1 Deltaproteobacteria bacterium | reverse complement strand
GATAAACGAGTCATATGTTCCCTGTAGACGACCCTGAGAGGGGGATTATTCTTCGCAGTTCGCCGGGCGCCAGCCCTTTTGCGAGACCAGTGGCATGTTGGTGGCTTTTTCGAGCCCTGCAATCGCGAGGTTGTATTCGGCAGTGGCCATGAGCCGCTTGGAACGGGCGCTGAAGTACGCTTCGATCGCGTCGACCAGCTCCATGGCAGTGGTCGTTCCAATCTCGTAACCCTGTCCCGCCGATACGAACCACTTGCGGGTTTCTTTCTCCGAACGCGTCCAGCTTGCGAGCCGCCGCTTGGCGTCCTGAAGGTGCTCGAAGAGGGCGGTCACTTCGATCTCGATGCCTTGTTCGGCTTCTGCGGTCTTGGCCTTCAACGATTCGATCTCGGCTTTGGCAGCTTTGACCCGCGCGTGGGTTCCCCCGAAGTCGAGCTTCCATCGTGCAACCAAACCGGCGAATGCCCCGGCGAAGTTGCCTCGGTCGATGATGAACGGGTTCTGAATGTCGGTGATGCCGGGCGTTCTCGCGAAGCTCGCGCGTAGGGCGAGGAGGATGTCGGGGAGGTAGCCGGCTCGCTTGACCGTGAGGTTGGCGTCCTTGGCAGCATGCGCGGCTTCGAGCTGATGGACCTCCGGTCGATTCGCGAGGGCTCGGTCCACGTGGTCTGCGAGCTCGATCACCTCGCTTTGCACCGCCTCGAGTGCACATTCGGGAACGATAGCGGGTTTGAGGCCCGAGAGGATTTCGAGAGCGGCACGGGCCGACGCTTCCAATCGCAATGCCTCCGACTCGCGCGACTCGATCTCGGATAGGGCCGACACGAGGCGCCAGAAGTCGGTTTGCTTCACACGCGGGTCGTCGGCCTTGAGTCGCGCATCGAGCTTGTCGACCGCCTTGCGGAGCTTGTTCTTACCTTCGGAGATCATCGCCTGCAGGTCGAGGGAGAGCTGCGTGCCGAAGTAGGCGCGGCGCACGTCGAACACCACCCGGGTCAGCGTACGGTCTCGTTCGAACTCGGCCGCCGTGATGCCCGCGCTTGCTGCCTTCTTGCCAGCCCGGTACTTGCCGAACGTGTAAATCGGAATCGCACCCTCGATGCTGACCTCGCCGCCCGGGCCCCAGCTGTTGCTCCAAGGGATTTGAGGGTCGGGGCTGAAGGTTGCGGTTCCGCGAGCCCCTGGTGCCACGAAGAATCGCGCTTGCCCTTGGAACTGCATGAAAGGCGAGAGCCTTGCTTCCCTGAGGCGAGCTTGCGCGGCGTCGATGTCGGCCTCGGCTGCGCTCAGGCCCGGATAGCGGAGGATTGCCGCCTGCGTATATTCATCGACGTGGTAGACGCGGCCGATCGGCGGCTCTTCGGCTGCAGGCGCCGCCCCGCTCGGGGGCGCCTCCTCGGCGATTACGTGCGCCGCGATGCTGAGCATCGTCAGCGTCACGATCGCTAGCGCCCAGAACCTGACCATGGGCTTTTGTACCTGGAAACGACCGGTTGGGCCACGAATGCGTGCTTACTTGGCCTTCTTGCCGCCGCCCTGTTTGGCCTGCTTGTTGTAGCGCTGGATGAGCACATCGGTGAGATCGAGGTTCCCAGGGACCCAGACGACACCGCCTTCGTTGGCTTCGATGATTATGGTGTAGCCATCGGTCTGCCCGATGCGACGGAGAATGGCTTGCATCTTCTCCAGGATCTTCTGGGTGAGCTCGGCTTCCTTGGTCGAAAGCTCCTGCTGGTACTGCACGTACTCGTTCTGCAGATCCATCAAGTCGGTCTGGTACTTCTCGACCTTCTTCTTGAACGCGTCCTGATTGAGGACGTCCTGCTGCCGCTCGAGGCTCTCTTTCTGAGCTTTGAGGCTCTCCTGCTTGACGTTGAGAGATTTCTGTCGCTCGTCGAAGACTTTCTTCAGTCGTCGCTTGGCCTGTCGGCCGTCCTCGGTTTCGTTGATGGCGCGCTGGAGGTCGACAACGCCGATTTTTACCTGCGCGTCCACGGTGGATGCCGATCCGGCGAGAATGACGGTGGCCAAAGCGATAGTAACGATTCTGCAAAAGCGCATTAGAGCATCCTTTCAGGCCCGGCGTAGCTAGCCGTTTGCCGGGATCCGGTCAAGCCGCAGGGGTTGTACGCTTGGGTGGGCGCTTTGATTCGATCAGAACGACTGCCCAATGGTGAACTCGAAGCGGACTGGACTGTCCTGTAGCCGTCGATTGATGGGAATGCCCCATTCGAAGCGGAGCGGCCCGAGCGGGGAAAACCATCGAAGACCGAAGCCCACCGAGTATCGGAGGAAGCCGTTTATCCCGCAGGGCGCGGACGAGCGGTCGGAGTCGGGTGCGACTGGCGCCTGGCAGTTGCCAAACTGATCCCGGAACGCGAAGAGATTCCAGGCATTGCCACCGTCCGTGAAGATGACGCCCTTGATGCCAACGGCCTCGATGATCGGGAACTCGAGCTCGATATTGTAGAAGGCCTGAAAGTCGCCACCGATGGGGCGGCCCCGCGCGATGATCGGGAGGTTTGGATCGCCCGCCGCGGAGATACCGGCTTGCGGGCCAACCGACTGCAAGTCGTAGCCTCGAATCGTGAAGATGCCGCCGAGGTAGAACCGCTCGAAGACGGGGACTATGTCGCGGGACGTGAGGAGCCCCATCTCGGTGTTGACCTTGAACACCACCGGACCGAACGCCTTCTTGTAGAAGCGAGCGAATGCGGTTTGCCGCACGAAGGTGTTGTCGGAGCCCAGGTATTGATCGGCGAATTGGACCGCGTAGTTCGCAAAGATGCCGCCCGTCGTCGAAATTCGGTTATCGCGGCTGTCCCAGTTGAGGGTGAACCTGAGCGAGCTGGTGATGCCGTCGCGGAACGCGTTGGCGATGAAGATGTTGGAGAAGGTGTTTGCAAGGTCACCGCCAACGCCGAGGAGGCTTCCTCTGGGTTGGGAGATGTTGACGTTCTCGAACTCATACCGGAGGAAAATGCGGAAGCGCGGATTGAAGAGGGGATGTCCGGTCGTGATGCTCGCGCCCGTCGAGTCCTGACGGAAGTCACTGAAGTCACGGATGCGTTTGAACAAGCCGAAGCCGAGGCTCCATTCGGAGCCGAGGAACCAGGGCTCGATGAAGTTCAGGTCGATCTGTTGGCGAATGCCCGACAGCTGCAGGTTCAAACCCAACGTTTGCCCGCGGCCAAAGAGGTTTTGCTGCTGGACTTGCGCCGTGATGATGAAGCTTTCGAGCGACGAGAAGCCAGCGCCGACCTGAAACGTGCCGGTCGGCTTTTCGGCGACCTCGACGTTGATCACCATCTGGTTGCGGGCGGTTCCCTCCTGCTCCGAGACATCGACTCGCTCGAAGTAGCCGAGCTGATTCACCAGTGCGCGGCCGTCTTCGAGCTTGCTCTGGTTGTAGGTGTCGCCTTCGCTGAGACGGAACTCTCGCCGGATCACCGCGTCCCGAGTCTTGGTGTTGCCGCGGACGTGGATGCGCTCGATGTAGACGAGCGGGCCTCGAAGAATGTTGATGGTCACGTCGACCAGGTGGTTCGCCTGGTCGAGGTCGGTGCCGGGCACCATTTCGACCAGCGCGTAACCAGAGTCACGGTAGGTCCGACTAATTCCCTCGATGCCTTCGGCGATCTTGCTGCGGCTGAACCAATCGCCCGGCTTGAGCTTCACCATTTTGCGGAGTTGGGGTTTGGGCGCGATGGTCTCGACTTCGTTGCCCGCACCGTCGGTTTCCATGATGTCGAACTCGCGAATGCGGAAGCGTGGGCCCTCCTCGACCGGAATCGTGATGTCGACGTAGGCGCGGTCGGCCGTCAGCTCAACCGTCGGACGCCCCGGGCGCATCATCAGGTAACCCTGGTCGTAGTACCAGGCCTGAACTCGAGTCAGGTCTTCGTCGAACGCTGACCGGCTGAACTTGTTGCGATCGCTCAGGAACGAGAACATTCCGGTCTCGTTCGTCTGCATGATCTTCAGCAACACTGGAGCCGCGATCTCCTGGTTGCCGACGAAGGTAATGCGCCGGACCTCGACCTCCGCTCCCTCGTCGATCTTGAAGATCACGTCGACCTGATTGCTGTCTCCAGGGACGCGCCTCAGCTCGTACTCGACGTCGGCGAGAAAGAAGCCCTCTTCGGAATAGAGCTGCCGCATCGCGTCGGCCTGTGACTCGACGTCGGGCACCGACAGGATCGTGCCGGGCTCGAGCGACACCGTCTCATCGATGTCATCCTTGTCGACTTCGTCGTTGCCGTTGTAGACGACTTTGCGAATTGCGGGGCGTTCGACGAGGCGAATCGTGAGCTTGATGCCAGCGCCGATCGGGTCGGACTCGATTTGGAGGTCGTCGAAGTACGCCATATTCCAGAGCGCTTTCGCATCCCGGGTGACCGCCGGGTCCGTACACGTAGATCCCCGGCGGAGCTTCATCGTGGCCCTCACGTCGTCGGGATCGACCCGGCGCGCGCCGACGACCACGACGCGGCGAATCTCTTTGCCGTGACAGCTCGTGCGCGGGACTTGGATGCCGGCGTTCGGGTCTTCGACCGGTTCGTAGTCGTCACCTTCGCCCTCTGGGTCCGCTTCCTCACCGATCGGTTGAGGTGGCGGCTTTGGCTGTGGGGACATCCGCACCGGCAGCATTGCCGGTGCTGACGGCTCCGGCATGTTCTCCTCGCTCTGAGCGCCCGCCACGGAAGCGAGCCCTGCGAGCATCAGGGCTATGGCTGGGGCGAAAGGTCGCATTGCAAGGCGTAACGATCCGGGCGGCTATAGCCGTGCCCTACGAGGGGGTCAAGCTGGTTTTCCTTGGTTTTCAAGGGGTTGAGGGCGGCGTTCGTCGGAATCGATGCGTCCGTCTTTCATCGAAACCTGTCTCGGCATCATCGCGGCGAAGTCGCGGCTGTGGGTCACGATCAGAAAGGTGATCCCGTGCCGTCGATTCAAATCGAAGATGAGCGACTGAACGGAGTCGCTGGTCTGACTGTCGAGATTGCCGGTGGGTTCGTCGGCGAGCACGAGCTTGGGTTTCATGAGGAGCGCCCGCGCCAGGGCGACCCGTTGCTGCTCGCCGCCAGAAAGTTCGCCGGGCCGATGGGTTAGCCTCTCGGCGAGCCCGACCTCCTCGAGCAGCTCCCGAGCCCGATCCTCGAACCGATGACCGCCCCGAATCAGCCCAGGCATCATCACGTTCTCCAGCGCGGTAAACTCCGGTAGCAGATGATGAAATTGGAAGACAAAACCGATACTTCGATTTCGAAACTCTGCCAGGTCGGAGCTTCCGAGAGTGGTGACATCCTGGCCCTCGTAGAGGATGCGACCCTCGGTGGGCAGATCCAGCGTGCCTATCAAATGGAGCAGGGTGCTCTTCCCGGCCCCTGACGGACCAACGATCGTAACCATCTCGCCGGCCCCGATCTCCAGATCGATGCCCTTGAGGACTTCGAGTGACCGGCCTTCGTGCTCGAAGGTTTTGGTCACGTTTTGCACGGTGACGAGAGGGTCGGGCATCGAAAACGCGAGAGGTCAGTTGTAAGGGTGTCAGTCGTAACGGAGCGCATCCACGGGGCGGACGCGACTCGCTTGATACGCGGGAAAGAGGGTTGCCGCCAGGCATACCACCACGGTTGCGGCGCCAACCAGGGCGAACTCCGTTGGATCGAGATGTACCGGTAGCTTGTCGATGTAATAGACCTCGGGATTCATTCGGATTCCAAAGTGTTCGGCTGCGAATGTCAGGACGAAGCCGAGCCCGAGCCCCATGAGGCCGCCGGCTGCTCCGATCAGGAGGCCCTCGATGATGAAGATCCGGATTACACCACGAGCCGAGGTCCCCATGGCCTTGAGGATGCCCACCTCGCGGCGTTTCTCCTGAACGAGGAGGGTTAGGGTGCCGAACACCGAGAAGCCGGCAATCAGGACCGCAATCCCGAGGGTGATGAACATCGCGAGCTTCTCGAGGGCGAGGGCGCCGAAGAGCTGCTGGTTCATCATCTTCCAGTCACGCACCCGGAGCCCGTCCTGGCCGATCGTCGATGCCAGCTCAGCGGCTAGGACGGGGGCGCGCTCCACGTCCTGGACTTTGACCTCGATGCCACTGATGCGGCCCTCCGACCGCAGAAACCTCTGCGCCACGCCCAGGTCGACGTACGCGTGCTTCATGTCGTACTCGTACATCCCGCTGTAGAAGATCCCGGCGATTCGGAAGGGTCGGGTCTTGGGAATGGGGCCGGTGGGGCCGAGGTCGCCCCGCGGGGAGACGACGGTGACGCGATCGCCGACGACGAGCCGTAGTGCCCTCGCGAGTTCTTGTCCGACGATGAGGCCCGGCATCGCATCCTCTTTGGACTTGGCGGGGAGTCCCTTGGCTGCCGCGCGTTCGGCGTCGTGAATCATCGCATCGAGCGGGCCGGCGAGCGTGGTGCTGATCGACGAATCGAGGATTCGCTCCGGGTGCTGCAAGTACTCGAGCTTGCCGTGCGTGAGGTTGTGGGCGAGGTCGGTGACATCCGAGACGGTTTTCGGATCGATGCCGCGAAGGATCGCGCCTGCGCGATTCGAGAGGCTCGACACCATGACTTCGACCTGAAGGAAGGGGGTGGCGCCAACGACGCCTTCGGTGTCGCGGGTTTGCTGGAGGAGGGATTGCCAGTCGTCGAGCTCTTGGAACGCTTGGTCGACCACGATGTGCGCGTGGTTGCCGAGGATCTTCTTCGTGAGGTCGGCTCGGAAGCCGCCCATGACGCTGAGCACCGAGACGAGCATGCAGGACGAAACTGCGACGGCGAGGATCGACAAGGTACCGCTTGCGGCCAGGAAGCCGGTCTTCTTGGCGCGCAGGTGGCGCGCCGCCACCATCGAGCGGAAACCGATCCGTTCGAATGCCGTGAGGAGGGGGCCGACCATGCGCAGGACGAGCCGGACCGCGAAGGTCGTCGTGACGCCCACACGGACGACCGCGCGAACCAAGCTTGCGTCGTCCCCGTCGATGGGTGACAGCGGGAACAGGAAACTGACCGCCACGAATGCGACCACGAGTGCGGCGTCAAAGCCCCACCAGAAGCGTTCGCGACGTTTGGCGGGCACCAGGAACCAGCAGGACATGCTGAGCGTAGCGATTAGTGCAGCGCTGACGCCCTGTAGTGTGGTCGCCGTGTGATAGAGCGTCGGCACCCATGAGAGATCGACGTCGGAGTATGCGAGGTGAGTCAGGCCGAAAAGCAGACTTGCGACAGTGCCGCCGAGAACGTGGCCGACCGAGACCCGCGCTGCCCACAAGAGGATGCCGACAGACGCCGTAGTGATGATCGCGTGCAGACCTGTGGTCACCGCCAAGCCGACGGTGCGGGCGCGTCCGCGTGCGCCTCGGGGAAGGCGGGCGCCGCGCTGCAGGACGGCCACGCTGAGCAGCGCCAAGGTCAGTTGCATGGTCGTCCAGGCGATGGCGAGACGCACCGACAGCAGGTCGTTGCCGATCGATGCCTGGAACCACTGGGTGCTCGTGCCGCCAAACACTAGTACCGCCGCGGCGTGCAGGACCCCAAAAACACAGAGTACCGCCGTCCAGAAACCAAGCGACCGCGTTTGGCTCACTCGGCCTCCGGGCGGAGTAGCGGGAAGAGGAGCACGTCGCGGATCGACGGCTGGTTGCAGAGGACCATCACGAGTCGGTCCACGCCGAGCCCAAAGCCGGCGGCAGGGGGCATGCCGTGCGAGAGCGCGCGGATGTAGTCCGCGTCGAAGTCCATCGCCTCGTCGTCTCCGCGTTCGCGGTTGCGAAGTTGGGACTCGAAGCGCTCCGCTTGATCGTCGGAATCGTTGAGCTCGCTGAAGGCATTGCTCAGCTCGCGCCCGTCGATGAAGAGCTCGAAGCGATCGACGTATGCGGGATCGTCATCGCTCCGCCTTGCCAGGGGAGACACCTCCCAGGGGAACTCGGTGATGAATACCGGCACCGATTGAGCGCCGTTTGGGGTGCGGTACATCGCGGCGAGGTCGGGTTCGGCTAGGAGCTCGAACACGGCGAACACCCGTTCGCCGTGCGTCTCGCAATGGGAGAGCTGTTTCTGCGCTGCCGGGTCGAGCTTCGGGGCCACCGCGGCGCATGCGGTCGCAAAAGCCTCCTCGTCGTAGATGGCGTCGCGCGATAGCGCTTCGGTCCACGGGCTTTGCGGGACTTCGCCGTGGCCGGCTTGCTCGAGACGTTCTGCGATAGCCTCTCGCATGCGCACCCGTTTCCAGTCCGCTTGAAGGTCGAACGTCCGATCGGTGGTGAGGCCGGCAAATCGCGCGCGCACATCCGCGTCGACCGCGCGAAGCATGTCGACCACGAGATCCATCAAGTCCTCGTGAGTGGCGTACGCCATGTAGAACTCGAGGATGGTGAACTCGGGGTTGTGTTTGGTGCTGATGCCCTCGTTGCGGAACGTGCGCCCGATTTCATACACGCGGTCGAAACCACCGACGAGCAGCCGCTTGAGATAGAGTTCCGGGGCGATGCGCAGGATCAACTCTAGGTCGAGGGCGTTGTGGTGCGTATCGAAGGGCTTGGCCGTCGCGCCACCACGGATGGCGTGGAGCAAGGGGGTCTCGACTTCGAGAAAGTCGAGGCCGTCGAGGAAACGGCGAAGCGACTGGATGATGAGTGTGCGCGCGCGGAAGACCTCGGCGACGGCCGGGTTCGCGAAGAGGTCGACGTAGCGCTCGCGATAGCGCTTCTCGACGTCTTTGAGGCCGTGCCACTTGGCGGGGGGCGGTAGAAGGGCCTTGCCGAGATGCTCGTAGCGACGGGCGCTCACTGCGAGTGCGCCGGTCTTGGTGCGGATGGCGGGGCCTTCGACGAGCACGTGGTCTGCGAGGTCGAGGAGCTTGAGCACGGCCGCGTCGCGCTCGCTGAGGCTGTCCGGCCGGACTAGCGACTGGGCATCGCCGTGTGGGGTACGGATCACCAGGAACGGCCCGCGCTTGGCGACCACGCGGCCGAAGAGCGGGAGGTGAGGCGCGTCGTCGGTGAGATCCTCTTCGAGCGGGAGCTTGGCGCAGGCTTCCTCGTCATTGGCAAGTAGGACCAATCGTCGGCGCTTGTCTTCGAGATCCGGGCTGGTGCGCCAGGTGTTCGGGTAGGGCAACACACCCAACTCGCGCAGGCGCTCTGCCTTGTTCAACCTTGTCTGTCGTAGCTCGTCTTCGGTGGCCACTTGCTAGTCCTCGTGGGCTTCGCCCGCCTTCTTCTTTTTCTTTTCTGCGTTCATCAGGAGGTAGGTCTCGATGAACTCGTCGAGGTCGCCGTCGAGCACAGCGTCCGCGTTGCTGATCTTGTGGTCGGTGCGCTCGTCCTTGACCATCGTGTATGGCTGCAATGTATACGTTCGCACTTGGGAGCCAAACGCAATGTCGGCCCTGTCGTTGAGGAAGGCTTCTTCGAAGGCTTGCTCCCGCTCGCGGCGGGCCTTCTCGAAGAGCAGCCCGCGCAACATCTTGAGCGCAGTGTCGCGATTCTGGTGTTGTGACCGCTCCGCCTCGCACCGGACGGTGAAGCCGGAGGGAATGTGCTTCATGCGGACGGCGGACTCGGTCCGGTTGACGTGCTGGCCGCCCGCACCGCCGGAACGCATCGTGCTGACCTCGAGGTCTTCGTCCCGGATTTCGATCTCGCCCTCGGTGAGCTCGTCGCCAAGGTCCGGCACGACGCTCACGCCCGCGAATGAGGTGTGCCGTCGCTTGTTGGCGTCAAATGGGCTGATCCTGATGAGCCGGTGCACCCCGTTCTCGGCACGAAGATATCCGTAGGCGTTGGCCCCGCGGGCCACGAAGGTGGCGTCTTTGATCCCGGCTTCGTCGCCGGCCTGCTTGCTGAGGAGCTCGGTCTTGAACCCGCGACGCTCGCACCAGCGGAGGTACATGCGCAAAAGGATGTCTGCCCAGTCCTGTGCCTCGGTTCCCCCGGCGCCTGGGTTGATGGTGACGATCGCGTCGGTATCGTCATCCGGGGTGAGCATCCGCTTGAGCTCCAGGCTCCGAACCTCGGCCTCCAGGGAGGGGATCTGTTCCGCCACGTCGGCCACCACGCCCTCGTCACTTTCGCTCGCCGCCAGCTCGAGTAATTCGAGCAAGTCCTTAGCTTCGTCCTCTACTCGCTCGAATTCCTTGAGTGTTTCCTCAGCGGACGCGCGTTCGCGCATCATCTTCTGGGCCCTCTGTTGGTCGTCCCAGAACCCCTCGCTCAGGCTCAGGTTGGTTAGCCGGTCGACGTTGTGGCGAAGGCCATCGAGGTCAAAGATACCTCCCCAGCGCTTGCATGCGCTGTACGAGGTCTTGAAGTTTTTCGCGGCATTCCCCTGGTGTCATCGCTCTCCGCGCCGACCTACCGCGCCACCCCCCCCATGTCAATCTCGCCAGGGGCAGTGTCCGCGACTTAACGCCTTCAAAAAGGGGACTGTCCCCTTTTTTGGCTTGTGTTGGGGGGCGGATTCCGGTTCACTTTCGCGCTATGTGGCACTGGAGAGGTTTCGGGATCGGTGTTCTGGCAGCAGGGCTCTTGATGCTTGGCGGCTGCGACACGGCGAAGTTGGCTGCCGATTCGACTGCTGAGCTGTTCGGGCGGGCGGCGCCCGGGATCGAGCAGCACTGGGACTATGTGCTCGTCGGGAAGTCTTTTCCGGCCAGCATCATTCAGTTGGAAGGCATACTGCGGGTCGTTCCGGACAACGAGGTGATAGGGATGTCGCTCGTCGGCGCGTACGTCGGGTACGGCACCGGCTGGATCGAGGACCGCGTCGAGGTCGCTGACATCGAAGATGACTGGGAAGAGGCCGAGCACCTGCGGCGCAGGGCGCTGGTCATGTACACGCGGGCATGGGAGCTCTCGAAGCACTTCTTGCGCAACCGGGACGCGGGTTTTGATGATGCCCTCAAGGGCGGCGTCGACACCCTGCAGGCCTGGGTCGACACCGTGCTCGTCGAAAAGAAGGACGCGGCCATCCTGCTCTGGGCAGGTGCGTCCCTCGGCGCCCGGATCAACATGGGCATGGAGGACATGGACACCGTCGCGGACCTCCCGCTCGCCAAAGTGATCCTCAATCGTTCCGTCGCGCTCGATCCCGACTTCATGTTCATGATCGGCAAGATGACCATGGGCGTGCTCGCGGCCTCGGAGTTTCCGCCCGACATGGACGCTGCAAAGCTGATTCTCGACGACGTGCTCGAGAAGACCGAACGCCGGAACCTGATGGTTCAGACGAGCATGGCGCGCTACTACGCGGTGAACATCGGTGACCACAAGCTCTTCAGGGAGCTGCTGCAAGAGGTGATCGACGCGGGCGACGTGCTCCCCGAGGCGCGCTTGTCGAACGCCATCGCCCGGCGTCGCGCAGCGCGATACCTCGACCAGATCGAGTACTTCTTCAGCGACCTCAGCGAGTGATCAACGCGGGCAGGACAACATGCTCATCGTCCTGAACACGCTCGTGTCGGCGCTCGCCATCGGCGTCGCAGCGTGGCTTTCGCGACGATATCCTGTCACCGCCGGTTTCGTGATCGCGCTGCCTTTGGCGACGCTGCTCGTGCTTCCGCTTGCGTACCTGCAGCACAGGGACGCCGACAGCGCATTCCAGATGGCCCGCAGCATCCTGGTGGCGCTCCCGATCACGATCTTGTTCTTCATCCCGTTTCTGATGCGCGACCGCTTTTCGTTTTGGGGCGCGTATGCATTGGGATGCGCGTTGTTGCCGGTTGGCTATTTCGCGCATCGCGCCATCATGCGGATGCTCGGCTGATCAGAGCGTGGCGCCGCCGGCCACGTCGATCGTTTCGCCGGTGAAGTAGTCGCACTCGAAGATGAACTTCACTGCGCGCCAGATGTCCTCGGGCTGTCCCATGCGGCCGAGCGGAATCGACGCGCGGATCATGTCGAGCGCCTTCTGGTTCATTCCGGCCGTCATCGAGGTTTCGGTGGCGCCCGGAGCCACCGCGGCGACCCGGATGCCGTATGGAGCGAACTCCTTCATCCAGGTGCGCGTGTTGGCGGCGAGGGCGGCCTTTGCCGCGACGTAGTTGGTTTGACCTCGGTTGCCGTGACGCGCGACCGACGAGATGTTCACGATGACGCCCGGCGCGCCGTTCTCGATCATGTGCGCGACGACCTCTTGCACCATCAGGACGGCGCCCGTGAGATTGATCGCGATGACCAGGTCCCAATCCTCACGGGACATCCGCCGGATCTCGCCGGTCTTGCGGCTCTTGCCGACCCACAGGCCGTCGCGGATGATGCCGGCGTTGTTGATGAGCCCGTTGAGACCGCCCATTTGCTCGGCGGCCCACGGAACGAAGCTCGCGATGTCGTCTTGATCGGCGACGTTGAGCTTGCGACGGTGAATGCCCTCGGGAAGGGCGGCGAGGCCTTCTTCGTTGACATCGCCCACGGCGACTTGAGCGCCTGCGGCGAGAAGCTGTTTGGCGAAGTGCTCTCCGAGCCCGGAGGCACCGCCAGTGATGATGACTTTGAGTTGGTCGAGCTCCATAGGGGGCTTCCTACTCGCTGTGCGGGCCGCCGTGCAAGCCGGTTGCGGCTAGAACGTGCCGCCAAACGAAAGGCCGGCACCCCGCCTGGAAATCGACGGGGCGACTCCCCAGGTGAACTCGTGCCCGGGCGTTGGAATCTTGCGCATGTTGTACTGCTCCCAAGCCTTTTCGCTTGGGGTCTTGCGAAACGAGGCCGCAAAGGTGGCGGTGCCTGCCACGGTGAAAATCGCGCCGATGACGTAGCCCGACACGCGGTCGTTTTGGGTCGTGCCGTCGGGAATAGGGGTGTACGCGAGGACCAAGAGGCCAGCCAGCGCATGGGTGAAGCTGACCCAGCGCACCAACAGGCGCTCGCCCTCGCGAGTTTCATGGGCGGCCTGCAGCTCGCCTTCAAAGTGCGCTAGCTCGAGCTCGGTGATGCCGTCCTCGCGCACTCGCTCCCAGCGATCGAGCCGACGCTTCTCGTGCGCGACGCGAGTCATCGCGAAAACGCCCGCGGTGAGATCGACCATGCCGAGCGTCATGAACATCACGCCAAGGCCCCGCGAATATTGGCTATCGGGTTCATTTTCAATGAGACGCCAGCTACCGACGCCGAGCAGGATCCCGCCCCCTAAGATGCCGGCGGCGGCAGCGAACTTCTGCTCCTTGATCGTCTCTTTCGTCGATCGCTCCAGCAGCTCGTCTAGGATTTCGGCGTTGTAGACGAGCGCATCGCGGCTGCCGACATCGGGCTCTTCCTGGATCACTGCGGCGGCCACCGGCGCTTCGACCTCGGCAGTCTCTGAAACGTCGGTGATGGCGTCCTCAGCGCTTGCCGGGGTCGTGGGCGCAGCTGCCCAGAGCAGCGTGAGTGTCAGAAGCCAGGTGGAGGTGGGTCGCATGGGCGTCGGCGGGGGATAGCAGCGTCGAGCTTCCTTGGTCAATTAGTGCTTGTTGCGACCTTTTAGGAATTTTTGGTGCGCCCTGCTCATCGACTCGTAGAAACGTTGAGGGGAGGTTCGCTTGAGGCGCCACGCCATCCGCCCGTCTCGCATCGGTTGCGCGTAGAGCTTGCCGTCCCGCACCGAGTCGATGGCGCCCTTGGCTACATCAGGTGCTTGCACTTTGGAGCGTTCCATCCATCGGATGATCTGGGCGTCCTCCTTGTCCGTGCTAGCGCCTCGCCCCGCTTCGACGATGTTCGTACGGAAGAACGTCGGGCAAAGCACCGCCACCCGAATGCCTTCGGATTTGTATTCGGCGAATAGTGTCTCACTCAGGGACACGACGCCTGCCTTGGTCACGTTGTAGGCAGACATGCTTGGAGGAGCCAAGAGGCCCGCAGCCGACGCGACGTTGAGGATGTAGCCGCGGCCTTGCGCCCGCATCTTGGGAACCGCCGCCTGACAGCCGTAGATCACACCCCAGAGATTGATGTCGACCGCCCAGCGCCAGTCCTCGATCGAGATCTCGTCGAAGGGTCCGCCGACCGCGACGCCGGCGTTGTTGGCGATGAGGTCGATGCCACCCAGACGCTTTTCGGTCTCCTCGATGAGCGCGAATACCGCATCGCGGTCGGTGACGTCGCACGGGATGACCTCGGCCTGCGCTTGCCGCCCTCGAACCAGCTCCGCGGTCTGCTCTGCGGAGGAGGGGTCGATATCAGAGATGATCAGCGAGGCGCCGCGCCGCGCGAGGTCGAGTGCCAATGCGCGGCCCAAACCACTGCCGGCTCCGGTGACGACCGCGCGAAGCGGTTGCGGGAAAGACATGCGCGGAGGGAAGCCCCGATCGGAGGGTCCGTCAAGCCGCTTGCAGAGGGTGGCGCCATGGCGAACGGTGCCCCCCGATGAACGACACACGAAAGCGGAGCTTCTGGGGATGGGGCTGGGCGGACAAGTTCCCTGACGCGACGACCCGGAAGGCCACTGGGAAGCATGCCCAGTTGATGGTGGGCTTCGCTCCCGAGCGGTGCGACGAGCCTCCATCGCTCGAGTCGATCGAGCTCCGCGCGCCCCGCGTGAGCGCGCCTTCGGTCCTAGCGGGCTTCGTGAACAACGAGCACGAGGCACGGGTCCGGCGTACGTACGGCAAGAGCTATCGCGACATCGTCCGTGGTTTTCGTGGGGATTTTTCCCCCGCGCCCGATCTGGTCGCGACGCCGGGAAGCGAAGCGGAGATCACCGCCATACTCGACTGGGCGAGCGATGCGAAGGTCGCGGTTATTCCGTTTGGCGGCGGAACCAGTGTGGTCGGCGGCGTCGAGGGCGATGTGGATGATCGCTACCGCGCCGTGCTGAGCCTAGATCTGGGGCGTCTCGATCGGGTCGTCGAAGTCGAACGGAGCTCCTTGTCCGCTCGCATCCAAGCGGGTGCGACCGGGCCCGGATTGGAAGCGCAGCTTGCCGAGCAGGGGCTCACCCTTCGCCACTTCCCGCAGTCCTTCGAGTTCTCGACCCTCGGCGGTTGGGTTGCGACGCGCGCGGGCGGCCATTTTGCGACCGTGTACACGCACATCGACGACCTGGTTCAGTCGACGCGGGCGATCACTCCGAAGGGCGTGTGGGAGTCGCGACGGCTCCCAGGGTCTGGAGCAGGACCGAGCCCGGATCGGCTCATGGTGGGCTCCGAGGGGATTTTCGGTGTCATCACCGAAGCCTGGATGCGGGTGCGCCCCCGGCCGGTGTTTCGCGCGACGGCGACCGCGCACTTCACCGACTACGGGGCGGCCGTCGAAGCGGTTAGAGCGCTCTCGCAGTCCGGGCTCTATCCGAGCAATTGCCGGCTCCTCGACAAGCGCGAGGCCGCTCTCAACGCAGTGACGATGGACGGGACGCACGTGCTGGTGGTGGCGTTCGAGTCTGCCGATCATTCGGTCCAGGTGTGGATGGAGCGAGCGCTCGAGCTCGTCGCCGACCATGGCGGCACGTGTCCCAAAGGGCCCGTGTATCGGGAGGGCGGCGAGCGTAGCGGGGACAGCGACGGCGCCGGGGTATGGCGCGATGCCTTCCTCGAGGCGCCCTATCTCCTGAACATCATGGCGAGCATGGGCATCATCGTGGACACCTTCGAGACCGCATGCACCTGGGACAACTTCGAACGCTTGCACACGGGCGTCGTCCGCGACGTGCGCCAAGCGATGAAGGACGCGTGCGGCAAGGGCTTCATCAGCTGCCGTTTCACGCACGTGTATCCCGATGGGCCGGCGCCGTACTTCACGTTCATCGCGCCCGGGCGGCACGGCGCAGAGCTCGATCAATGGATGACGATCAAGCAGGCCGCTTCCGACGCGGTAATCAGCCACGGCGGCACCATCACCCATCACCACGCGGTCGGCCGGGTCCATCGTCCGTGGTACGAGAAGCAACGCCCGGCGTTGTTCGGGGACGCGCTCCGCGCGGTCAAGGGCGCGCTCGACCCAGGTGCCGTGATGAACCCCGGCGTGCTCATCGACCCCGCCCCTTAAACGGAGAAGGCGCCCCGCAGGGCGCCCTTCCTGTTGTTTCAGCCAGCGACGACGCTACTTCTTCTTGCCGTTGCCGTTGCCGTTGCCGTTGCCGTTGCCGTTGCCGTTGCCCGAGTCGCTGGTAGAACCGCCGCCACCGGCCTCGTCGTCGACGCACACTCCGCCTTCTGGGCAGGACTCATCGGCGGTTCCATTCGGGCCGCCGCCACCTTGACTTGGATTGCTCGAGTCCACGCCGTCTTCATTGTTCCCGTGACCGTTGTTGCTCTTGACATTGTTCACGACCCAGTCTGTGTCGTTCGTGTCGCCAGTCGCCGATCCGTCCACCGTCGGTGCAGTTCCGTTAACCACATTGCCGAGATCATCGGACAAAATGTACGAAGAAAATGGGCTCGCGTCGGCCTCTACGAGCCCCCAAAGGCTCACAGCCGTCGCAAGCACGACCCCTAAAGTCCAACGTTTTGCTTTCATTTCAGATGCCCCTTTCAAGTTTCAGTATAGGAATAAATTTACAGTCCTCAAGTGGGGTACCTTACCAACCGTTCAGTTTATCGGGGATTGCTCGCAGCAATGATGTCCGGGAACCCATCCCCGTCGATATTCCCGGTTGCGACCACATACCAAGACCGAGGCCCGTCGTCCTGGAGGATTCGATAGTTGTAGGTGTACCCCTGGATTTCGGTCGGCGAGACCTTCGCGCCGCTTTCCATGTTGAATCCAAGCTCCGCGAAGGTGCCGGCATATCTGCCATGTGTGAGCAGGTACTCTCGCTGAGAGGCGGCGATCGCACGGAAGGCCATGATCGTCTCGGGCCGCTTCGCCCGGGCGATGTACTTGTTGTACTGATTGAGCCCGACGCTTCCGAGGATGCCCATGATCAGAATGACGATCATCATGTCCACGAGCGTGTAGCCATCTCGGCGCTGGCGCTGTCTCGAGGCCTGAGCTTTGATGTTCATTCTGTATCTCCGTGAAGGCTGCCGAACACGGTCACCTCGTTTTGCCACCGCTGGGCCACGAGTGCCCTGAAGGCTGCCGAACACGGTCACCTCGTTTTGCCACCGCTGGGCCACGAGTGCCCTGCCACGATGGATGAATCCGTCCTGCGTTCCTAGACGGGCACTAGCCGACTCGAACAGGGCCTCGGCCTCTTCCTGCCGGCGTTCGGTGGACAAGAGCTCCCAGGACTCGTCGACCTGGGCGAACAACGCAGGGGGATACCCATCGGACACGGAGGCTTCGCTCACGAAGCTCGAGAGCTCGCCCGACTCCTGAGGCGTTAGCGCCCGCAAGCTTGCTTGCGCATCGAGATAGTCGCTGACGAGAAACGCGATGCCGGCGAACGCTATCGCTAGCCCTATCCCGCGGAACAGCCACTGCAGCTTCAACGGACTCGCCGTGAAGGTTGCCTTTGCCTGTTGTTTTGTGGGGACTACGGTTTCGGGTGCGGCCTTTGGCTCCGGTTCTTTCGGGGCATCGGGAACAACGCTCAGGATGCCCGTGTTTCGATCGTCCACTTCGGGGTGCAACATGCCGACATCGGCGTGTTCCCGGTACCGATCGAG
This sequence comes from Deltaproteobacteria bacterium, assembly GCA_019313915.1. Classification (GTDB taxonomy): domain Bacteria; phylum Myxococcota_A; class Polyangia; order Polyangiales; family Houyiibacteriaceae; genus SG8-38. Next base: position 43,633 of record JAFDAJ010000025.1, on the reverse strand, counting down.
GTCCGTCAGGAGCTCGTCGACGTACCGGTATCGATCGTCAGGCTTTTGGCACGTCGCTTTGCGAATGATCCGTACGAGGCCGGCCGGGTAGCCTCCTAGCTCTTCGAGCATGGGGATGTCCCGCGCCTCACGCGGTGGCTCCTCGCCGGCGACCACGAAGTAGAGAAGCCTCCCAAGCGAGTAGACGTCCGAGCGCAGATCGATGCGTCGTTCGCTCGCGGTTTCCGGTGGGACGTAGGCGCCGCTGCGAGGCGCGATGCGCGGACCTAGGAAGAACGGCTTGAGCTCTTCGTCGACCGCGATGTACTTCGGGGAGAGCGTGCCTACCGGGACGTCGGTCGCGTGGAACCGCTGGACGATGATCGCCACCTCGTGAAAATGCCGGATGCGCTCCTCGAGGCGCCACGAGCTCCACGGCAGGTCGCGAAAGATCCCTTTCGGTTCCGGCGTGGCGAGAATGACGTGGGGCTCTTCCTTGATGATCTCGATGCCGGAGGCGTCAGCGTAACGAGCGATGTTTTCGAAGTTCAGCTTCTGCCCGTCGGTCGTCACTGCCTGGAGGACGATCACCGCCACTTCCCGGTCTTCGCGGTCCAGTCCCCCGTGTACGACGATGCCGGGCGCGCGGAAGATGGGCTTCCCCACCAGCACCCCAGCCACGAAGGCATTGGTTGCATTCTCGTGCATGGCTTTCAATCTAAGTGATTAAATCCAGTAATGCCATATTTGCCAAAGATGGGGTGTGGACTTCAAGGAGGCTGTAGCGGGGATGGAGGCTGCGCTCGCCGTGCGGAAGCGGGAGCCGAGCTGGGAGATCACGCTCATTTCGGAGGAGAGCGACCACTTCTTTTCCCGGACCGCGCTGATGTGGGTCTTCAGCGGACAAATGAGCCACCGCGACATCGAGCCTCTCGAGCGGGACGCGTACCAGAGGCTGAGCTTTCGGCGGGTGCGTGCACGGGCGACGGGTATCGACATCGTGAGTCGGCGCGTCTCGTTCGCCGGAGGTCACGAACCGGTTTCGTACGACCGACTGCTGATCGCGTCCGGCTCGAGACCGCGTCAGGGGCCCTGGCCCGGAAGCGAGGCGCGCGGGGTCGGCCACTTCGTCACGCTGCAAGACCTGGATTGGTACGAGCGCGAGATACACGGCGGCGCATCCCGTGCTGGCGGGCCACCGAGGCCGCGGGCTCATGCGAACGCAAGCACCAGCGACTCGCCTTATCGTTTCCGGGAGGTCGCCGCGGAGCGTCGCGGTCAGCTGGCGCGGAAGCCCGCGGTGATCGGCGGGGGTCTCATCGGGATCGAAGCCATAGAGGTTGCCGTCACAGCCGGCCTCCGGCCCCATTTCTTCATCCGTGAGGAGTGGTTCTGGCCGATCGCGCTCGATCGGAGGGAATCGAGCTGGATCAGTGAACGCATGGCGCAGCACGGTGTCGAAGTCCACCTCGAGCATGAGATCGAAGCGCTCGAAACCGATGCCGACGGAAATGTGTCAGCGGTGCGAACCAATGTGGGACGCTACGAAAGCGATTGCGTGGTGGTTGGGATCGGCGTGACGCCCAATACAGGGTGGCTGGCCGATACGGCGATTGAGCTCGATGAGCGCGGCGGTATCGTGGTCGACGAGGGCCTGCATACGAGCGCACCTAACGTGTTTGCGGCTGGGGACTGCGCTTCGGTGCGCTGGTTCGACGGGACCCGGCGGCCCGAGCAGCTTTGGTACACGGCGCGCGATCAGGGCCGCGTCGCGGGCGGGCGCTTGTTGGGTGAGATGCCGCGGTACCAACGGGGCACTTGGTACAACTCGGCCAAGCTCATGGATATCGAGTACACCACCGTAGGCCTGGTGAACTGGGAGCTCGAGCGCGAGACAGACTGGTTCTTCGAGGAAAAGGGAAGCGTATCCAGTACGACGCGAGTCGTGGTTCAAGATGACCATGTCGCAGGGTTCAACATGTTGGGGCGGCGGTGGGACCACACTGTGCTCGTGCGCTGGATCGAGGAGAAGCGAAGCCTCGGATGGGTCCTCGGTCACTTGAACGACGCCGCGTTCGACACGGAGCTCGTCCCTCGGCTGAAGGTTCCGGGGGCATAGGGTGGATCAGCAGGGACAAAACGGGCTGCTGACGACCTACCGCGAGGGATGGCGCAACCGCAGCGTCGTGGGCCTTGCGATGTCAGCGTTGCTGGTCTCGTTTTACGTGGTTCTCTATTGGGAACACAAAGTGCAAGAGCACTTCGGAGTCGCGCCGCTCACCGCACTTTCAGAGGCCGCCGGCCTACGCAATCGCTGGTACCTCTATGGGTTCCTCTACTCGATCGCGATGGTCGCGGGCGGCATCTATTATCTCAAGCGACACGGCAACAGCCGCTACAATCGGTTTCGCATCACGGTGAACGTCGCGATTCAAGTCGCGCTCGGGTTCACGCTGCCTTTCATCATGCCGCTCTTTGGCGGCCAGGAGCTGTACTTCTCGTACTTCTGGCCGCTCAAGTACGACTATCTGTATCCGCAAACGCTCGTGGACTTGCCGTTGTATTTTGCGCTGTACACCGTCGTGGGTTCGCTCCTCGCCGCGCCGGTGCTTGCCGTGCTCTATGGGAAACGCTGGTATTGCTCGTGGGTTTGCGGCTGCGGCGGCTTGGCCAACACATTCGGTGACCCGTGGCGACACCTGACTAGCAAGTCGACCAAGTCCTGGCGCTTCGAGCAGGTGAGCATTCATGTGGTCTTGTTCATCGCCATCGCGACGACGGTCCTCATCGGCCTCGATTGGAAGATCGGCCAGGATCATCCTCTCTTCCACCGAATCGTCGCGGGCGACCATTGGCAAGACTGGTCGATCAAGAGCTTCTACGGCTTTGCCGTCGGTGCGATTCTGGCCGGGGTGATCGGGACCGGCCTCTATCCGGTGTTCGGGCCTCGCGTGTGGTGCCGCAACTTCTGCCCGATGGCGGCGGTGCTTGGCTTGGTGCAAAAGCTGGGCGGCTATCGCATCAAGGTGAAGCCCGGCATGTGCATCTCGTGCGGCAACTGCAGCACGTATTGCGAGATGGGCATCGATGTTCGCTCGTATGCGCAGACCGACGAGAGCTTCACGCGTGCCTCATGCGTTGGGTGCGGGATGTGCGCGCACATGTGTCCGCGCGGCGTACTCAAGCTCGAGAGCCTTACGCGAAAGCGGCGGTCCACGCCGTGAAGACGTCTTGCGAAAACAACACAAAGCGGATCTCATCGAGGTCCCACGCCCGCTCTCGGACGACCTGTGCCGAAATCCGGGCTGCGTCCCGGATCGGGTAGCCATAGACACCGCACGAGATGGCTGGGAAGGCGAGTGTTCGGACGCCGTGCTCAATGGCGAGCTCGATCGACGAGCGAAACGCGGACGCGAGCAGCAAGGCGTCGCCGCTGGCTCCCCTGTAGATGGGGCCGACCGTATGAACGACGTACCGGGCGGGCAGATCGAACCCGGAGGTGATACGCGCCTCGCCCGTGGGACAACGCACCCCTGAGCGGACTTCGGGGACGGTGCGGCAAGCTTCTAAGAGTCCGGGACCCGCCGCGCGATGAATGGCGCCGTCGACGCCCCCGCCGCCGAGCATCTTCTGGTTGGCGGCGTTGACGATGGCGTCCGCTGCTTCCGTGGTCAGGTCGCCCCGGAGGATGTGGAGCCTAGGCGTCATCGGGCAGCTCCTCGGGAGCGGGTTTGCCCATGATCTGCTCGAAGGCGGCAGGACCGAGCGATTGGACCATCAGACGGTCCAGGCGCGCCGCGAGCGCTTCTTGATGAGCCGGAGACCCATAAACGAAAGCAATGCCCATCCCTGAGGGGCCGCCTGAGCTGGCCTCGCCCGGCTCGACGACCCACCGAACGACCCCGCGAAGCACGATCGGCTTGCCAAGCCCGGGCGCCCGAATGGTGAAGGAGAGCACAGTTCCGACGTCGAGCGGGCGATCTGTCCTGATGAATGTCCCACCTCGACTGAGGTTGTGTGTGTAGTCCGACAGGAGGGCGTTGAGGCGGTCATATTCAACCGGCAATTCAAGCGCCGCCCGGCCAGATTCTCGACGCTCTCGACCTCCCTCAGACATGCCCCAGGAAGGAGCCTAGGGGCCCTCGGAGCGAGCGGCAACAACACGGTCGCTTGACGTCGAAACAGCCACTGCCTACTCTACGAGACCCTTATTAACCCGGACGTTCCGCTTCTGCGTTGAGCGTCTTTCGCGCGAGGATTGCGCATGACTGATACCGATTCCAACACAAGTGAGACCTCGACGAAGGAGGTGACGCCTGTGGAATCACAAGCCCCCACTTCGTCCAATGAAACCTTTGAAAACGGGTCGGCGGCCCCGGCGGTGACAGAGTCAGCGTCAGAGTCGGCGGCAGAGCCAGTGGCAGAGACAGCGTCAGAGTCGGCGGCAGAGACAGCGTCAGAGTCGGCGGCAGAGCCAGCATCAGAGCTAGAGTCGGTGACGGCAGGGTCTGTTGGCGAGGCGGAGACGGTTAGTGGTGATGTTGCGGCGGCCGAGGCGCAGGCTGACACGGAGGCCGGAGACGCCGCTCCCGACGTAAGCACCGAGAGCTCCGCGGGCGACGTAGAGGCAGAGGGGGCGGGCAAGAAGAAGCGTCGCCGGCGCCGCAAGAAGAAGGGCGCGCAGGCAGGTGCGAGTGATGCGCCGCCGGATGCAAAGTCGACGCAGCATCATGCGCCGTTCCTGCATCTGTTCTCTGGCGGGGTGACGCGGAAGCACGCGTTTTCGGTCGGCGAGGAGATCGCTGGACGCGTCGAGCGCGTCGAGCACGGAACCATTCTCGTCGACTTGTTTGGCAAAGCCACCGCGGTGGTCAACGTCGATGAGCCGCGCGAGATTCCGCACATCGTGCGTGAGGCGGAAGGGCAGGCTGCGGAAGCCGCCGCGTCCGACGTGGTGGAGTCCGAGGCGCCCGCAGAGCCGGCTGTCCCGGAGGCCAGGGCGCCTATGCACACCCCCGTCGTGCCATCGCCGGCGGCCATTCTGACGCCGGTTATCGAAGCTCCGACGCCAGAAATGGCCAAGCTCGTGCAGGGCGACACTTCCGCGTGGGAGTTCTCGCCTACGGAAGTCACCGACGTCCCCGACGAGGAGATTGGCGAAGCCGACACCGTGGTTGGTGCGCAGGCGTTTGACCCGACGAGTACGGCTGAGGCCCAGCTGGCGGTTACCGAGCCGCCCACGATTGAGGCAGTGGCAGCTACAGAGGCAGCTACAGCGGCAGAGGCAGCTACAGAGACAGGTGCAGCGTCGGAGACGGAGACTGGGGCTTTGGCGGCGGAGGATCCTGCTGAGGCTGACCTCACGGTGCTCGATCCGCTTCCCGAGCTCGAGGTTCCTCAGGTAGGCGCCATTTTCCGCGGGCGGATTGGGGCGGTTGCCGAGAGTGGGCACATCGCGATCGTCAACCGGGTTATCGACAAAGGAGCGGTTCGCAAGGCATTGCGTGCGGCGCGCGATCTTCACCACCGCGTCGAAGGTGTCGTGTACGGCTACAATCGCGGCGGGTTCGACGTGCTCGTGGGCGGCGTGCGGGCGTTCTGCCCGGCGAGTGCGATGTCGCTGACGCACATTGACGATCCCAACGCACTCGTGGGTCAGCGGTGCGAGTTCTCATTGCCGCAGGACAAGGGCGGCAAGAAGAGCATCATCGTCAGCCGGCGGAATATCCTCGAAAAGGAATCGCGGAAGAAGGCTCGCGAACGCATGGCGGCTCTCGAGGTTGGCACGAAGCTCGAGGGTAAGGTGCTCGAAGTCCGGGACTACGGCGTGCTCGTCGATCTGGGCGACGGGCTCGATGGCCTCGTTCATATGAGTGAGGTTTCGTGGAGCCGAGGCGTGAGGCCGCAGGACGCCGCCAAAGTGGGCGACGAGGTCAACGTCGAGGTGTTGAAAGTTCAGCAGGCCTCGCGCAAGGATCGCTTCGGCCGCGTGTCGCTGTCGATGCGCGCGTGCCAGCCTGATCCGTTAGAGGCCGCCAAGGACACCATCCGGCCTGGAATGCCGATTAAGGGCAAGGTCGTTCGGACGACGGATTTCGGCGCGTTCATCCAGCTCCAGGACGACATCGAGGGCCTTCTGCACATTTCGGAGCTGGGCGGGAGCAGAGAGCTCACGCATGCCAAGCAGGCGGTGTCCGAAGGCGATGAGATTCACGTCGTCATCGAGCGGGTCGATCGCCAGCAACGGCGCATCTCGCTCTCGAGGCTCACCGAGGCCGACGCTGCTGCGATCGAGGCAGGAGAGGTTGAGGTCGGCAAGGCCCCACGCTCACTCAAGCAGGGCACAATGGTGCCCGTGATCGTGAAGCGCGTCGATCACACTGGCGTTCAGGTCCAGGTCGCTGGAATGCTCGGAAAGCGCGGCCGCGGGTTCATTCCCAGCCGCGAGCTTCAGGATTTGCGCGACGACAAACGCAAAGGCGTGTCCCAGGGCGACACTATCGAGGTGAAGGTCATCGGGACGGAGCGCGACGGCACACTACGTTGCTCGATCCGAGCGCGGTTGCTCGACGACGAGCGGAAGGCTGTCCGGGAGTACCGCAAGGAGTCCGCCAAGCAGGGACTCGGAACGTTCGGCGACTTGCTCAAGGCGAAGCTGGGCGGCGGTTCGGACTGACCACCGGGACAGTTCTACTCGGGTCTCGGGCCTCAAGGCCTACGACTCGCGGCTCAAGAGTCGCTGTCGGTTGCCACCCTCCGTTGCCGCGGCTATAACGCCGGCTCTTTCGGGCGATTAACTCAGGGGTAGAGTGATTTCTTCACACGGAATAAGTCGCTGGTTCAAATCCAGCATCGCCCACCGATAACCCATCGCCTCTTGCAGGCGGTCCGTTGGGGCCGCCCAAGAGCTAGCTAAAGGAGACGCCCTTGGCTGACCTGTCGACGCTGGTCCAGGGAATTCGAACCGGGGACATGCGAGCACTGGCGCGAGCGTGCCGGCTGATCGACGAGCGAGACCCGCGGGCGTTCGAGCTGCTCAAGCAGATTTTTGAGCATGACGGGCACGCGTATGTGGTCGGCGTGACGGGGACGCCGGGGGCCGGCAAGAGCACGTTGGTCGACGGGTTGATTCGGCTCTACCGCGCGCAGGATAAGCGTGTTGCGGTGCTTGCCATCGATCCGACGAGTCCGTACTCGGGCGGGGCGATTCTCGGTGACCGCATTCGAATGCAGCAGCATTTCACCGATGAGGGCGTGTTCATCCGCTCGATTGCGACGCGCGGTCATCTCGGCGGGTTGTCTCGTTCGACAGGCGACGTGCTCCACGTCTTGCACGCCGCAAGATTCGACGTGGTTCTGCTGGAAACGGTGGGCGTCGGCCAGGACGAGCTCGAAGTGACACGGCTGGCGGACACGACACTCGTGGTAATGGCGCCGGGGCTAGGCGACGACATTCAAGCGATCAAGGCTGGCATTCTCGAGGTGGCTGACGTGTTTGCGGTGAACAAGGCGGATCGCGTCGGCGCGGACGCGACGGTGCAAGACCTCCAGCAGATGCTCTCGCTTCGGCGCGCACCGCAGGGCGCAAGCAAGATGCAAGGACACACCGCGGTGTCAACGCTTCAAAAAGGACCCGAAGCCGAGGCTGGTGAATGGGTGCCGCCCATCCTCAAGACGGTGGCTCACCGTCAGGAGGGGCTGCACGAGCTCGTCGAGGCTTTCGCCAAGCATCACGAGTTCCTCACCGGGACCGAAGCCGGCAGGGGCATCCAAGAGCAACGGCGGGTCTCCGAGTTCCAAGCGATTCTCTATCAAGCATTGCTCGACGAAGTCGACGCGCGCTTCGCGGCTCAGGTCAGCGAGAAGCTTCAGGACGTCGTCGATGGACGGGTCGATCCGTACTCGGGCGCCGAGGCTCTCGTGCGGGGCGCGATCGGCGACGAACCCGAGTCGTAGTTGCCGTTGCCCGCCTCATGGCGGCTCAGACGCCTTGGGCTAGAGTCAGCGCCATGACCTCGTTTGTGGAACTGACGCTCGACGGCCACGTCGCAACATTGATCATCAACCGCCCTGACAAGCTCAACGCGCTCAGTCAGGAAGTGCTCACTGATCTGAGCGCTGCGATAGAAACCCTATCCGCGAACGACGAGGTATGGGCGGCGGTGATCACGGGGACGGGAAAGGCCTTTGTCGCCGGCGCCGACATCGCCGCCATGAAGGGCCTGACCGAGGCCGAAGGGCGCGAGTTCGGCGCGCTCGGACACGGGGTGTTCGCCGCAATCGCGAACTTGCGGTGTCCCGTCATCGCTGCAGTCAACGGCTTCGCACTCGGAGGCGGCTGCGAGCTCGCGCTAGCGTGCGATTTCATCTATGCGTCGAGCAAGGCCAAGTTCGGCCAGCCCGAGGTCAATCTTGGGATCATCCCCGGTTTCGGTGGCACACAGCGGCTCCCGCGGCGGGTTGGGTCGGCGGCTGCGCGCGAGCTCATCTACACAGGGAAGATGATCAATGCGCAAGAGGCCCTTCGGCTTGGGTTGGCGAACGCGGTCTTCGAGCCCGACGAGTTGCTCGGAGCGGCCACCAAAGCCGCTGCGGAGATCGCAAGCAAGGGGCCCTTGGCTGTGGCTGCGGCGAAGCGGTTGATTCGGGACGGTGTGGACCTGCCGCTCCCCGAAGCGAATCGGTTGGAGCAGGCCGCTTTCGGCGAAGCTTTTGGGACGGAAGATCAGAGCGAGGGCATGGGCGCTTTCCTCGAGAAGAGAACGCCTACGTTCAAGGGCGCCTAGGAGCGCTCGCTAGCGTAAGGCAAACGCCCGCTTCACGCCTGGTCTGTAAGTGCGCGCCCTTTCGGCGCATAACGAAATCGCCTCGACAGCGCCCGCCAGATTGTGCGGACCGCCGGTCAGCTCCGCCACTCTAGGTTCGAAGAATCGTTGCACCTCCTCGGCGGCTTCCTCGCTGCAGAATGAGGCAGCGTACCAGGGCATCCCTCCGCCTCGCGACGGGCCGAATCGGGCGGTGAGCTCGTCGAAGTGCTCCGTGAACCATTCCCACGCGCGATCGCGGGTGTGCGGATTATGGAACTGTGCCCGCATCAGGCGCGCGATTTCGTTGACGCGAAGTCGCGGGTCCAGGGACAAGTCGAGTGCGCGTGCGGCGAGCGTTTGGCTTTCCGCATGTCCGAGCGCCGAAAGGATGCGGTTGCGCTTCGTCGCGTCGGTGTTCGAATCGAGGAGATCGAGCAGATGCTCGAAGAATCCTTCGCCGCTCTCTTGAACCGCAGTAGCAAGCACGAGCCCGGCGAGCTGAGGATCGACGACGGCCCGCTTCTCCTTGGTTCGATAGCCCGCGTAGGCCCTGCCCAGACGAGCTGCCCGCGCGCGGGCCTCCCGATCGCGGACATCCATGACCATGAAGCGGATCACAGCTTCTCGAAGAAGCTTCGTGTCACTCGAGTCGCCGGGGCGTGCGCGCCAGCCGAGCTTCTTGTAGCGCCTCCGGTAGAGCCGGCTTGCATAGGATGTGACGTTGCCTCGCACCTCCGGCGGCGCGGCGTCGCGGATCATGAAACGGAGGGACACCATCGGCGCGCCCGCAACCTGTCTCAATGGACTGGCAACGAATGCCGGCAACCAGGGAAGCAGGCCCTCCACGTCCATTGCCCCACGGTCAAATGCAGCCTGCACGCTGTCGGCGACAGCCATTCGCCCGCGGTCCGAGAGCTGGGCGAACCCCTTCGTTCTTAGACTCGTCCAATCCGCTGGGGACATCGAGAAGCGGAAGTAGCCGGCGCCGTTCTCGTTGGGCATCCACCAGGTCGGGCAACCCGGGAGGTCGATGTGCCCGTTGGCACCCTCGAGGGCACCGCATGTGGTTCCTGCATCATGCCGAACGCAAAGCGGGATCTGCCAGACGTGTTCCGTGTCGCCGCTCGAGCCGATTGGAAAGTATCGTTCTTGCGCAAGCCGAACTTTGCGCGAGCCACCTGCACACGCTTGTGCAGCTCCTGAGACCAGGGGCACACCGGGCTGGGTTAGAAAAGTGAGAAAGGGCGGTGTGATGTCCTCGGCGCTGACCTCGTCGAGCGCAGCGAGAAGGTCGCCCGATGTTGCAGTGCTTCCTTGGTGCCGGCGAAGGTAGAGCCTGATGGCTTCGCGGAACGTGTCGGCGCCCATCCAACGCTCAAACATTGCGAGGACCGCCCCGCCTTTCTCATAAGTGATCGGGCTGAAGGCGTTCTTGATGTCGTGACTGCTCTCGACCGGTTGTTGGATGGCGCGTGCGCTTGTGAGGCTGTCCAACCCCATCGCGCGATGCGCGGAGGCGAGGCTCCCGAGGTCCGAACGGTATTCGGGGTGCAGTGTCTGCACGACCTTGTTGCCCATCCAGGTCGCGAAAGCCTCGTTGAGCCAGATGTCGTCCCACCACGGCATCGTCACTAGATTTCCAAACCACTGATGCGCAAGCTCGTGTGCCAGCACATAGGCGAACGCGCGGCGTTGGTTCTCGGTCGCGCGCTCTGCGTCGAGCAATAGAAGCCACTCGCGAAACGTGATCAGACCGACGTTCTCCATCGCGCCCGCCGAGAAGTCGGGAACCGCGACTAAGTCGAGCTTTCGGTACGGGTAGGGGATGCCGAAATAGTCTTCGAGCACCTTCACAAACTCGCCCGTGCGCTCGAGCGCGTAGCGGAGTTGCTCCCCATGGCCGTTGGCCGCGATACCGCGAAGCGGAACCGGGAAGGGGCGTCCTTCACTGGGAGGAATAGTCGGCCCGGTGACGACGTCCAAGGGGCCGACTGCCCACGCGACGAGATAGGTGGGCAGAGGCGTGGTCGGCACGAAACTGATCCGTTGAAGCCCGTCGGGGAGCTTGATGGCGCGGTCGACCGGGGTATTCGCCGCGGCAACTTGGCTGGCCGGAACCGTGAGGGTCACGTCGAACGGCGTCTTGAAGCGCGGCTCGTCGAAACACGGAAACGCCAACCGCGCGCTGATCGATTCGAACTGGGTGAAGGCATAGGCATAGCCGCCAGACTCCACGCGGTAGAGGCCTCGTAGGGGCGTATCGAAAGCGGCGGTGTACTCGATCTGCAGGGTGCTTCTGCCCGCGGGCAATGCTTCCTGCAGCTCGACGCGCACCACTCCATCGGATGTTCTCTGCTCCCAGGTAGCTGGGATCCGAGTCGTCGCGTGAGCCGCATGCATCGCCGTGACGTTCAAGCCCTGGCCGTGCATCCATATCGTGGCGGAAGGCTCGTCGAGCTCGATCCCGATCACCGCCGTTCCAGAGAAGACTTCCTGGTCCGGAATGATGGTGAGGCTCAAGCGATAGCTGGTCGGACGAACCCCTTCGGGAAGCCGGCCTTCGGGAGCGTACGACACGCTCGGCGTCGTCTCGCTTGTGTCCCGTGTGCCTCCGCACGCGGCCAGCGCCACGCACAGGAAAGAAACGGAGAGGGCGGCGCGCGCGGGGATCACGTTCATGTGTGCGGTCTTCTTCCAGGATCGTGGCCCAGCGCGAACAAGCGATCGTACAGAGCCGACCCCAAGGGTTTGTGTGACGTGCGCGGCAGCGCTTGCCCAAGGCACGGTGGGAGGGTGCGAAGTGTTTGGGCGAGCTCCTGCATCGATGGACCTTCCGCACCGATCGCGACCTTCGACGCCGGTTGCCGGTTGGCGAACCAGCTGGCGGTTGCCGTGAAGAACACCGCCAAGGCAGTCGCTGCGACGAGCTTGTGCGGACTGTCAGCTCCCACGGCACCAGCCGCGATGAAAACGATGAGCGACAATGGAATCGCGATGGCCCATCCCGCCGCACGATCGCGCCGGGAGCTCAACGCGCCGCCCACCTCGTACCGGACCAAGGTCTGCCACTGCTGCTCGGGGGCCCGGGTGAATAGGCCGTCGCTCACCAAGGCCGTCCGAAGCCAAGGCAATGCGGCGGTGTGCGTAAGAAAAGGGGTCGGCGCTGGAAGGTGGGCGAGTCGCCAGGACACACCATCGGCTTCGATGCGATACGGGAACACGGGCCACACGCCCAGCTTCATCACGAGCCAAAGGCTGACGAAGATCACCACGGCGACGCTAAGCAGCGCGGTCGCGAGCGCATGGGCGATAGGACCCAACGGAAGCAGTGCTTCGATCCCCGCACCGACAAGCAACGAGAGCCCAACGGCCAAGACGGGGAAGGTGGACATTTGTACGGCGCGTCCAGCGGTTTCGAGATGCGACATGGCCGCGGCCTCTTCAGGGGTGCGTCGCGACAGCGCGAGGCTCACCGACGCCGTCATTGCGCTCACCGACGCGAAGAACCAGGAGCCCGTCACCGGCCAGCGTGTCGATAATGACGGGTCGACGAGCAGCGCGCCTGCAACGGCCGAGGTCGGAAGCACCAAGATGGCCCCAAAAAGCGTCGCGCGCCGATAGTGTCGGAGTGCTCGTTCACGCATTGCCGGTGGCGCCGATTCTCCGACCGTCAATAAAGCTCGCGACCCCGCGCAGAGCGTCCAGGGGATGAGGGCGCATGCTCCCAAGACGACCAACGAGGTCATGCGAACTCCACCACCACAGGGGCGTGGTCCGAGGGCGACTTCCGCGCGCGCTCGTCGCGGTCGACCACTGCGCCAATCGCGCGCTCGGCAAGCTTGGGCGTGCTGTAGATGTGGTCGATACGAAGCCCGTTGCCCCGCTCGAAGCCCCTTCCGCGGTAGTCCCACCAGGAAAATACGCCACCGGTCGGGTGAAACGGGCGTACCACGTCGTGAAGCCCGAAGGAGGCAATGTCGTTTAACGCCTCCCTCACCGCATCGCACGCGAGCACGGATGAGCGCCAGTCGGCAAGCCTTCCGATATCGTCGTCCCACGGCGCCACGTTGAAGTCTCCGCAGAGGGCGACCTGGTCGGTCTCCGGATCGAATCGTTTGGCGAGCGCCTGGCGGAGCCGCGACATCCATCGAAGCTTGTATTCGAACTTGTCGGAGCCCACCTCGCCTCCGTTCGGGAAGTAGGCGCTGAGGATCGTCACACCGTCGACCTCGCCGCTGATCAACCGAGCCTGAGGGTCGTCTTCGTCGTCACCAAGGCCCTCAACGACGTTCGCGACGGGGTGCCGGCTGATGATGGCCACTCCGTTGTAGGTCTTCTGCCCCGAGACTACGGCCTGGTACCCGCACTCCTGAATTTCGTCGTACGGGAAGTCCGCGTCGGTCACCTTCAGCTCCTGCAGACACAGGACGTCGGGCTGTGCCGCATCGAGCCAGTCGATTACGTGCTGCCGGCGCGCCCGGATCGAGTTTACGTTCCACGTGGCGACCTTCATGCCAGTATGAACTAGCATGGAATCATGACGAAGAAGCGAATCGAGACTCATGGGGCGCCCGCCGCCATCGGCCCATACTGCCAGGCGGTCGCCGTCGGGCAGTGGGTCTACTGTTCAGGGCAGATCGCCCTCGACCCAGACGAGGCCCAACTGGTCGGTGACGGAGATATCGAAGCTGAGACACGGCAGGTGTTGAAGAACCTGGACGCGGTCCTCGAGAAAGCAGGAGTGAATCGAGGCGATGTCGTGAAAGCTACTGTCTATCTAGCGGATATGAGTGAATTCTCGACAATGAATCAGGTTTATGCAGCGTTCTTCGAGGGGCTCGTTCCGCCGGCGCGTGCGACCGTGCAGGTTGCTGCGCTACCGAAGGGAGCAAGGGTCGAAATCGACTTCACCGCGAGGATCGAAGGCTAGACCCTAGGCGCTGAAGGGATCGCGCAGGTCGGCGGTGTCTTCGCGGTCGGGGCCTACGCTGACCACGCCCACGGGGCACCCGACTTCCTGCTCGATCCGCGCGAGGTACCGCTGGGCGGCGAGGGGAAGATCGTCCCGGGTGCGGCACGACGTGAGATCTTCGTTCCAGCCTTCGAGCGTCTCGTAGATGGGTTGAACGTCCTCGACGCGCTCGTATGGAGGGTAGGCGAGGCGCTCGCCGTCGAGCTCGTACGCCACGCAGACCTCGAGTTCCGGCAGTGCTGACAGCACGTCGAGCTTCGTGATAGCCAGCTCGTTCAGACCGTTGACCGCGACGGCGTGACGAAGTGCGACCAGATCGAGCCACCCGCAGCGCCGGGGGCGCCCAGTCGTTGAGCCGTACTCGGCGCCCGCATCTCGGAGGCGTTGGCCGGTCACGTTTTCGAGCTCGGTCGGGAAGGGTCCACCGCCGACGCGGGTCGTGTATGCTTTCGCAATCCCGACGGCTCGCCGGATGTGTGTCGGGCCAATCCCCGCGCCCGCGCACGCGCCGCCCGCAACCGCGTTCGAGCTCGTGACGAAGGGGTAGGTTCCATTGTCGATGTCGAGCATCGTGCCCTGTGCGCCCTCGAGAAGAATCTTCTCGTCGGCCTGAATCGATGTGCGAACGATCTCCGCGGCGTCGCCGATGTACGCCCGGAGCGCTTGGCCGAGCTCCGCGTACTGCGCGGCGATCTCGTCGGCGCTCGGAAGGGCGCCACCGAGGTCTTCCGTAACCGGACGCCAGCAGTCGAGGTTTGCCACGAGCTTCCCGCGCAGTCGCTCGGGATCGAGCAAGTCGCCCATGCGAACACCTCTCCGCGCAACTTTGTCTTCATAGCACGGGCCGATGCCCCGCTTGGTCGTTCCGATTGCGTTGCCCGACTTCTTTTCGCGGAGCTCGTCGATCAATTTGTGATGCGGCAGCACGACATGCGCACGCTGACTCACCAGAAGCCGGCCCTCGGTTCCGACGCCTCGCTCATTCAGTGTCTCGATCTCCTTCAGGAACACCGCCGGGTCGATGACGGTGCCCTGGCCGACCACGCACCTGGTCTGCTCGTGAAGGATGCCGGAGGGGATCAGATGGAGAATTTGTTTCTCACCGTCCACCACCAGTGTGTGCCCCGCGTTTGCGCCGCCGGCGTATCGAACGACGAGATCGGCGTACGGAGCGTAGAGGTCGACGACCTTACCCTTGCCCTCGTCCCCCCACTGGGCTCCTACCACCACCAATGCACTCATGATTCGTTCCCAACTCGTGCCCAAGAAGACAATTCGTCGAACAGCTCGTCGCCGGGCTCACCTTTGAGCGCGCGCGAGCGTCCGTCCTGCACGCGCGTCAGACGCGCGTTGCTCCGTTGTTGCCAGATCAATAGATCGTAACCCCACGCCTGAGCATACTGTTTGGCCTCGACCTCGCTTTTGGCCGGGATGACCGCAACGCGCGCGCCGCGGTTCCGCCAGAGCCCCGCCGTCTTGCCACGCCGAGCATAACTGCCTCCAGCCACCACGACTCGCAGGGGCAGATCGCCCCTGAGCGAGACGCCCGCATCAGAGAGCGCCCACAGGACGTTGTCTACCTCGAAGGCAAACCCCGTCGCCGGCGCCGGCGCGTCGTACCGACTGAGAAGATCGTCGTACCGTCCGCCCATCCCGAGCGGCTCCCCCGGCCCGGCGGCCAGAAGCGTCATGCTCACGCCTGTGTAGTAGCTGTGGCGGCGCAGATCGCTGAGGTCGATAGCGATGCGGTTGCCCAGTCCGGCCGCTTCGAGACGATCCACCACGCGCTCGAGCTCGTCGAGCGCGCGCTTCGCGGCCGCGTTCCGAAGTCGGCGGCGTGCATCGGCGAGCACCGATCGGTCGCCATAGAGATCACAAAGCATCAGCAGCCGTTTGCGCTCGGCAGCGACGACGCCAGAGTCTTTGAGGAGCTTCTCGAGGTTGGTGGCGTCCTTGGCCGCGAGCGTTTCGACAACCGCTAGGCGCGCGTCTTCGGGCACGTGGTCGAGCACCTCGGTGCCGATCTTCACCTGCGCGAGCTCGACCAAGAAATCCTGTAGGCCCACGCGCTCACATGCGCGCACGGCCACTTCAATCACTTCGGCGTCCGCCTCGGGGCCCTTCAGCCCAACGCATTCGATACCGCACTGCAGAACTTGGCGCTGCTTGCGCGCGCGGCCGCGTCGCCGTCGCACGATCGTGCCTTCGTAGGAGAGGCGCCAGGGTGCAGGCCGATCCTGCAGTCGGGTCGCCACGATGCGGGCGATCTGCGGCGTGATGTCTGGACGCAAGAGCGCAACTTCCCCCGACTCGGGTTCGACGAAGCGCACCAGGTCCCGCCGGTCGACCGTTCCGAGCCCGCGTTCGATGACTTCGGCGTACTCTACCGGCGGGGTCGTCACTCGCTGGTAGCCGTAGAGGTCGAACGTCTCCATCAGCCGCTGCCAAAGCAGAGTCCGCGTCATGGACGCAGGTGGCAGCAGGTCGCGCATTCCGCCGGGCGGAGTCATCGGCAGCCCGGGAGTCGAGCTTCCGAGCCGCGCCGCGTTCCGACGTCGCTTTCGCGCCGATGGGGACATCTCAGAGCCTCAGGGTATGCACACTGCTGACGTGATCGAGGCCGCGAAGATCATCGAGAACATCGTTGCCGACTGTTGTATCGACGTTCCAGAGCGCCAAGGCTTGGCCTCTCTTTTCGTCGAGCCCCACCTGCATCCGGGAGACGTTGATCCCTCGGCTGCCGAGCAGGGTGCCGACCGACCCGATGACGCCGGGGCGGTCCTGGTTGCGCATGATGAGGATCGAGCCTTCCATCACGGCGTCGATCTCGTAGCCTTCCAGACCGACGAGACGCGGCTCACCCTTGCGGCCCGGCGTACCGGTTGCCGTGTGGATGCCTTTTTCGCCGGTGACGGTCACGCGTATCGTCGTGGCGTACCGGTCACTCGCCTCTTTGACTTCGGCTAGCCGAATGCCGCGCTCCTGTGCCTCGTACGGCGCGCTGATTGGATTGACGGGCTCCTCGAGGTGCTGTTCGAGGAAGCCGGCAAGCGCAGCGCGCGCGATCGGTGTCACGCCAAGCTCGCCTGCCTCGCCGGTGCAGGTCACCCTCAGCTCGCGCACGTCGATCGGATCGAGCTGACCGATCAGGCTGCCGAGGGCCTTGGCGACGTCCACGTACGGCGTGAGCCGTTCCGCGATTTCCTGTGGAAGCGCGGGCACGTTGACCGCGTTCTTCACGATCCCCTGCTGGAGGTAGCTCACCGCTTGCTCCGCGATTTCGACCGCAACGCGCTCCTGCGCCTCCGAAGTGGAAGCTCCCAGGTGCGGCGTGCACAATACGTTGTCGAGCCCAAGCAGCGGGTGGTCGGGGTCGATCGGCTCTTGGGCGAACACATCGAGGGCGGCGCCGGCGATCTTGCCTTCGGTGATCGCGCGAGCCAGGGCCTCTTCGTCGACGATGCCCCCTCGGGCTGCGTTGACGAGCAGGGCGCCGCTCTTCATTTTGTCGAACGCCGCGTCGTTGATCATGTTCTTCGTCTCGGGCGTGAGCGGCGCGTGAATGGTCAAGAAGTCCACTCGCTTCAGCAGCTCATCGAACTCGACCAGCTCGATGCCGAGCTCGGCAGCGCGATCGCTACTCATCACCGGATCCACGCCGATGACCTTCATCTTGAGGCCTTGGGCGCGGTCGGCGACGATGCGCCCAATGTTGCCTAGACCGATGATGCCCAGTGTCTTGTAAGCGATCTCGCGGCCTTGGAACTTGCTCTTCTCCCACTTGCCAGTGCGCATCGAAGCAACGGCTTGAGGAATCTTCCTCGCCAGTGAAGCAAGGAGAGCCAACGCGTGCTCGGCGGTCGTCACCGAGTTGCCCGTCGGGGTGTTCATCACGACGATGCCGCGACGGCTTGCAGCCGGGATGTCGACGTTATCGACCCCGATGCCCGCGCGGCCGACGACCCTCAGCTTGTGCGCTTCCTCGACGACCCGAGGAGTGACCTGCGTTGCCGAACGAATGATGAGTCCGTCGTACTCTCCGATGACACTACACAGCTCATCTTCACTCATGCCGGGGCGAAACTCGAGCTCGACACCCGGGGCCTCGCGCAGGACCCTGAGACCCGCCTCGGCGAGTTTGTCAGACACGAGAACACGTACGTTGGACATGGCTACTCCTATGGAATTCGGCCCCAAAAAGCCGGGCGCAGAGCTAGCAGCAGCTCATGGAGGGGTCAAGGAGGGAGGGCTCCCAGGTCACATCCAGTGAATGGCGCCCAGGCTCAGCAGGATGGCCACGACTCGGTATCCCCGTTGAGGGTCGGTGTTCCCGGGCTGCTGGGTCACGAATTGGGCGACTTCCTCGACGGAGTGCGGCGTCTTGCAGAGCCGAAGCGCAGCGCGGAGGTCCTCGGGAAGGGCAGCGATCGCCACCGCAGTATCGACTCGGTCCACCTGGACGACGGAATCTTGTCCCCGCTCTAGGATGAGCGCGCTCTCGAAGCCGGCGGCGATACGCCGCTGCAGACCACGGTCGAGGATCTCCCAAGCGTCGAGGCGCAGTGGAAAGCCGCTGCTGGGGGGGTCTACCCCTTCGTAGAAGGTTGCGGTCCCGGAGGTCCACGTGAACAAGTCCAAAAGCTTCTCGCGGACTTGCTCAGCAATGTGCTGAAAGAGATCTAGTGGCTCGACGAGACCGAGCGCGACGAGGGTATCGCCGAGCTTGCCTTCGAAACGCGGCATGACAGCCAACGCCATGTCGAGCTCGCTGCGCTTGATGACTTGCTCCTTGACGAGGTGCTCGCCGAGTAGCTCGCCGGCGAGGTTGCTGGTCACGAAAGCCGGGACGCCGTCCTTCGTGTAGACCTCCTTGCGGACCCCGCCTTGTTCGCACAGCCAGAGGCCCGTGCGGCGCGTGACCAGGGTGCGAACCAGTGCACTCACGAACCCGCCATCCTCGAAGTCCATGCTCCGGTCGGCGG
Source organism: Deltaproteobacteria bacterium (assembly GCA_019313915.1). Taxonomy (GTDB): domain Bacteria; phylum Myxococcota_A; class Polyangia; order Polyangiales; family Houyiibacteriaceae; genus SG8-38. The sequence continues at coordinate 24,893 of JAFDAJ010000025.1, read as the reverse complement.
CCGCCGCGGATTCGACGCGTGCCGTCGTTGGCGTCATGCACGACGCGGGAACGTGACGGTATAGATCTTTGACGGACGATAACGGTTGGAACTCGCCGCCCGCGATGCTGATGTGGTCGTTGCCGTCGATCTGCCCCGTGGCGACCGACTCGACGATCTTCGCGTACGCCAGAGGTCCCACGGTTGCACCGTTCGGCTTTCGGATCTTGTATTCGAGCGGCGTGACATTCGTCGTGATGGGGTGTTCGTTCGCGAGCACCATTGGAGTGGGCGGCATCGTCGCCTTCGGCACGGTATCGGCCGAGGTCTTGCGCGTGCGGGTTTTGCTCGCGATCGATGCGACGATCTTCGCCAGCTCCGCACGCAACACTTCTTCGGGCCGGCTCTGCCACGGCTCGAGCGCCGCCCAAAACGCGCGCGCCGTCGGGGGGCGTTCCTCGACGTTTGCCGAGAGGGCCTTGAGGATCACTCCGCCAAGCCCCTCTGGAAGCTGCGGAAGGAACTCGACGAACGGGTGAACCTCCGCGTCGCGAATCGCGAGCAGCACCGCGAGCTCGCTGCCTCCCGCGAACAACGGCCGCCGCATGAAGAGCTCCGCGGCGATGACGCCGGTCGAAAACAGATCGGCGCGTTGGTCGACATTTCCGCCCGAGACTTGCTCCGGGGCGAGGTAGCCGAGCTTACCGTTAGCGCGCGCTAGGGTGTCGGCTTCGAATGCATTGACGTCGGCCCGCGCGATCCCAAAGTCGGCAATCTTCACATCGCCGTGGATCGAGATCAGCACGTTAGATGGGCTGATATCCCGATGTACGATCCCTAGAGCGCCCCCGTCGTGGTCGGTCGCGGCGTGCACGGCGTCCAGACCGCTCAAGATCTGGCGCACCAGATAGACGACGAGATCGTGTTCGAGCTTCTTACTTTCGAGTGTGAGGCGCCGATTGAGACGCCAGAGGTCGCAACCTGGGACGTACTCGAGCGTGAGGTAAGGCTGACCTTCGATCTCACCATGGCCGAGCACGTGAACGACGTTTGGATGACTGACATGACCTGCGAGTCGCGCCTCCTCGGCGAACATTCGTTGAGCGTTGGACTCGTCCGCGATGTGCGGGAGCATTCGCTTCAACACCACGACTCGCGGCTCACCGACCGCACGCGGCTCGAGTGCGCGAAACACTTCCGCCATCCCTCCGACCGCAATGCGGTCGACCAACGTATAATCGCCCAACGGTGTATTCGGCGGCGGCGCCGGCGGCGGTGAAGACGGTCTTGGCACATCTGGATTGTAACGGTCCCAACGGAAAATATCGATATTAGGGCAATGAAGTTCACGGAAATGCGGAGAATTCGATGAGTTGCCAGCTTCCTGGGCCGCTCATCGGTATGCCACCCCACAAATCATTCCGGAGGCTTGACCATTTCGGCTTGTCCAGCGATATAGGCTTCCGCGTGTGGGACCGTTCCGGGCTTGACCGGCTCTAGGAGCGGCCCTAACGGGCCCGCAGGGAGAAGAAGAAGTCGAGTGCAGTGCTGCTGCGCGAACGCCGCCTGGATGTTGTTCGTCAAAAAATGACGAACTGGCTTGTCCGACCCCCGTGCTTCGCCTAAATGGCGGCCGGTCGTTTAGAGGACTCAAGAGAAAACGCAGCATGCAGATTTTCCCCCGCGAGTTGAACTCCTTGCCCCTCGCGCTGGCCGTCGTGGCCGGCGGACTCGGAGGAGGCGTGTTCCTTTTGTTTTGGGTCTACTTCACCCCGCCCAACCTCCAGGTTGGCTACACGCCGAAGCAGCCCGTTGACTACAGCCACCGTTTGCATGCCGGCGAGCTCGGCATGGACTGTCGCTATTGCCACTCCCAGGTAGAGCGCTCGCACGAAGCGATGGTGCCGCCGACGCAGACATGCATGGGCTGCCACGCGGTCGTGCACGCCGAGTCGGAGAAGCTGGCGCCGGTACGGGAGAGCTGGGAGACCGACGAGTCGCTTGCGTGGGTTCGCGTCCACCAGCTTCCGGACCACGCGTTTTTCAATCACAGCGCCCATGTCAGAGCAGGTGTGGGCTGCGCCTCTTGCCACGGCCGTGTCGACCAGATGGAGGTCGTTGGGGTCGTCGCGCCGCTCGCGATGCAGTGGTGCTTGGAGTGTCACCGCAATCCGGAGCCACACATTCGACCAAAGAGTGAGGTCACCAATATGAAGTGGGAAGCCGACGAGGCTTGGGTCGCTCAGCGCGCCGAAATCGCCGCCGCCCTCAATCCACCTGAGCATTGTTCGGGGTGCCACCGATGACCCGCAGAAAACCATATGAGCTGAGTCCGGGTAAAGGTCGGTCGATGTGGCGGATGCTCGAGGACAAGAATGCCGATCCGCGAGAGCTTCAGCAGCTCGCAGAGGAAGAGCAGCCAGGCGGCTTCCTCACCGACCTCTTGAGCCCGAAAGCGCTCGTCTCACGTCGTTCGTTCGTGCAGGGCTCATCGATAGCTGCGCTGGCCGCAGGCCTTCAGGGCTGTGTTCGCCGTCCCGAAAATGAGATCCTGCCTTACAGCAAGGCCCCGGAGTACTTGGTTCCCGGCGTCCCCTCGCACTTCGCGACGGTGACTTCGCGTGGTCGCGATTCACTCGGAGTCGTGGTGACGAATCACGACGGTCGCCCGACCAAGGTCGAGGGCAACGAGCAGCACACGAGGAGCCTTGGCGGTACAGACGTTCGGGCGCAGGCCTACATCTGGGATCTGTACGACCCGGACCGTTCTCAATCGCCCGCGCAGCGTCGCGGCAACGCACTTGCGAACGTCACCGACGCGGATTTCGACAAAGCGCTGAAGGCGCTGGTCACAAAGCACAAGGGGGACGAGGGCGCTGGTCTTCGCTTCCTTGCGCCGATTTCGAACAGCCCATCATTCCGGCGGATGCGCGGCAAGGTGGTCGAGAAGTTCCCCAAGGCGCGCTTCCACACGTACAGCCCGATCAACGATGACAACGCGCGCGAAGGCGCTCGGATGCTGATGCAGGGAGTGCCGAGCGTTCCGTTCTACGATCATTCGAGATCGATGGTGACTCTCTCACTGGGGGCGGATTTCCTGGGCTCCGAGCCGGGCGCTGTGGCCGCGGGGCGCCGATTCGCCCAGACGCGTGGCATAGTGTCCCCAGATGCGCCCATGAGCCGACTCTACGTTGTCGAGTCGAATCTCACGGTGACGGGAACCATGGCCGACCACCGGCTGCGCATGCCTCAGGCTGATATTGGCTGGTTCGCGCGGGTATTGATGTTCGTTCTTGCGGCACGCGGAGTCGACAGCCTCAAACAGGTCGCCGACATCGTCCAAAGAGGCAGTGGTAGCGCGGATTTGGAGGGGTTGGATCTGACATGGCTAACCCCGCTCGCCGACGACCTGCTGCAAAACGCGGGCCGCTCGATGGTGATTGCCGGCGCAGGTCAGCCCGCCTACGTCCACGCGCTCGCGACCGTCATCAACGGCGCGCTTGGCAACTTCGGCGCGACCACGTTCTTCGGCTCCGCCATCGATACCGACGACTCTACCAGTCGTGCGGGCATCACGGAGTTGGCGAAAGATGCCGAGGCGATCTCGTCGCTCGTCATGCTGGGCGGCAACCCCGCGTACGACGCGCCTGCGGACGTGAAGTTTGCCGACCTCCTCGGCCGAGAAGGACTCACATCGGTCCATCTTTCGACCCATCGCAACGAGACCTCGGAGCTCTGCTCTTGGCACGCGCCACTCACGCACGAGTTCGAGACCTGGGGAGATCAACAGTCACTGGACGGCTCGGTCGCGATCCAGCAGCCGCTGATCGCGCCTCTCTATGGGGGCCGAAGCGAGATAGAGTTCCTAGCAGCTCTGGCTGGCGACAAGACTACCAGCGGCCATGACATCGTTCGGGAGACCCAAGCTTCCCAGATCAGCAAGGATACGAAGGCGCTGCTCGACTTTGGAGTTTCGCCCGCGGATCTGAACGCTGATGCCATCTGGCGACGCGCCCTTCACACCGGTGTTCTGCTGAACCCCTCGCAGAGCAAGCCGCCGATGAGTTTCGCCAAGCTTGTCGAAACGCTCCTCCTCCTCCGGACTCGACAGACGGTTAGCAAGGACAACCTCGAGGTGAGCTTCGAGCCGGATCCGGCCCTATGGGACGGCGCGCATGCGAACAACCTGTGGGCGCTCGAGCTGCCTAGCCCGATGACGAAGCTGGTTTGGGACAATGCGGCACTCATCTCGCCTGCAACCAGCGAGGCGCTCGGCGTGAAGAAGGGCCAAATGCTTCGCCTCACCAAGGGCGACGCCAAGGTCGAAGTCCCGGCGTGGATCGTCCCCGGACACGCCGACTACTGCGTGACGCTGACGCTCGGTTGGGGGCGCACCGCCGCGGGACGCTACGGCAATGGCAAGGGCTTCGACGTCAATCCGCTTCGCACCAGCGATGGCATGGACTTCACGGACGGCGTGACCATCGAGGTGCTTGGCGAGGCGTACACCCTGGTTCAGACGCAGACGCACGATCGCATGGAAGGTCGCCCGATCGCCATCGACGCGACGCTCGACGAGTACAAGAAGGAGCCCGACTTCGCTTCCTACCGGTCGGTCGACCCCGTGAGCACGCCTCCGCTGTGGAAGCAGCAGGACTACAGCGAGGGCTACAAGTGGGGCATGGCGATCGACCTCAACGGGTGCACAGGCTGTAACGCTTGTGTCATTGCATGCCAGTCGGAGAACAACATCCCCGCGGTCGGCAAGTTCGAGGTGGAGCGCGGTCGCGAGATGCACTGGCTTCGCATCGACCGCTACTTCGTCGGGGACGACCCAAACAATCCTGATGTCGCAGTGCAGCCGGTCACGTGCCAGCAGTGCGAGGAAGCGCCGTGTGAGAACGTGTGCCCGGTCAACGCGACGACACACACACCCGAGGGCCTCAACGACATGGCCTACAACCGGTGTGTCGGCACTCGTTACTGCGCGAACAACTGCCCGTACAAGGTTCGCCGCTACAACTACCTCGACTGGCACGGCCACTTGGACGACGAGTTCGGCTGGTTCGAAGAGTTCCCCGAGTCCAGGAAGCTTCAGTTCAACCCCAATGTCACCGTCCGCATGCGCGGCGTGATGGAGAAGTGCACGTACTGCGTACAGCGCATCGAAGAAGGGAAGATCGCCGTCAAGCGGGAAGGCCGCAAGCTCAAGGACGGCGATATCAAGAGCGCGTGCCAGCAAGCCTGCCCGACGGGGGCGATCGCGTTTGGCGACCTCAATGACCCGAAGAGCACGGTGGCCAGGTGGTTGGCAGTCAACCGCAACTACAAGCTCCTTGCCGAAATCGGCACACGACCCCGAACCTCGTTCCTTGCGCGCATCCGAAACCCAAACCCCAAGCTGAAGGGAAATGGGTAAGAACCAATGAGCTACGACGCACCCATCAAGGAACTCGGCGAAACGTCCCTCCTTCCGGAGGGGACCACCCGCAACGATGTCACCGAGACGATCGCAGGTGTCACGGAGAACCCCGCCCCGCGCGGATGGTGGTTCCTGTTCTTGCTCTCGGTTTCCGTCCTCGGGGTCATGTCGGGGTCATGGGAGCAGCCCTTGCGTACCTGTTCATTCAGGGCATCGGCGTCTGGGGTAATAACGCACCCGTCTACTGGGCCTGGGACATTACCAACTTCGTCTGGTGGATCGGTATCGGCCACGCCGGCACGCTGATTTCAGCCATCCTCTTCTTGTTCCGGCAGAAGTGGCGAACGAGCATCAATCGCTTCGCCGAGGCGATGACGGTGTTTGCAGTGCTTTGCGCGGGCTTGTTCCCGGCGATTCATACCGGCCGTCCCTGGTTCGACTACTACCTGTTCCCCATTCCCAACCAGATGGACATGTGGCCGAACTTCAAGAGCCCGCTGATGTGGGACGTCTTCGCGGTCAGCACCTACCTGACGATCAGCGTCATTTTCTGGTACGTCGGTCTGATTCCGGACCTCGCGACGCTGCGTGACCGGTCGAAGAACCTGACCCGCAAGCGCGTCTACGGGTTCTTCGCGCTCGGATGGCGTGGCGCCCATCGGCACTGGCAGCATTACGAGCGGGCCTACCTGATCTTTGCCGGCATCTCGACGCCGCTGGTTCTCTCGGTCCACTCGGTCGTTTCGTTCGATTTCGCAACGTCGATCGTTCCGGGCTGGCACACCACGATTTTCCCGCCGTACTTCGTCGCCGGCGCCGTCTTTAGCGGCTTCGCGCTCGTTATGACGCTGATGTTGATTTGCCGCTCGATCTTCAAGCTGCACAACATCGTGACCATCAAGCACCTGGACTTGATGAACAAGTTCATGCTCGGTGTGTCGCTCCTGGTTGGCTACGCGTACGCGATGGAATTCTTCATCGCCTGGTACTCCGCCAACCCGTACGAGCAGTGGGTGTTTTTCCACAACCGGCTCGGCTGGGGGCAACTCGACAGTAAGGGCAACTGGGGCCCGCTGTGGTGGGCATACTACGCGATGGTGTTCTGTAACGTGATCGTTCCCCAGATTTTCTGGTTCAAGCGAGCGCGCACCAGCGTTCCGATCATGCTGATTGCGAGCATTCTCATCAACATCGGCATGTGGTTCGAGCGCTTCGTGATCATCGTCACTTCGACGTACCAGGACTTCCTGCCGTCCTCGTGGGGCATGTTCCATCCCACACTGATCGACATCCTGACGTACTTGGGCACGTTCGGATTGTTCTTCACGCTTTTCCTGCTCTTCGTTCGTTGGCTTCCGATGATCGCCATCGCGGAGGTCAAAGGAAACCTGCCGGGGGCCCATCCCGACTTGCATGCCCTACAGGCACATGACGAGGAACCGGACGCGGCTGCTGCGCCGGTGCCGGCGGAGTGAGGCGAATCATGGCTAACGAAACAAAAAAGCCTGCTCTTTACCTGGCCGAATACGGTACGCCGAATGCAATCGCGCGGGCCGCGATGAGGGTGCGCGACGCGGGCTACCAGAAATGGGACTGCCACACCCCGTACGCCATGCACGGCATGGACGAAGCAATGGGGCTCAAGCCGACTCGAATCGGCTACATCTCGTTCATCTTCGGCATGATCGGTCTCGCGACCGCGGTGTTCATGATGAACTACACGAACGCGTTCTCGTTCAACTTGCTGAACATCGGCGCGGGCTATCCGCTCGTCGTTGGTGGCAAGCCACCCGGAGCGTTCCCTTCGATGGTGCCCATCATATTCGAGCTCGGCATTCTCCTGTGCGGCCTTTCGACCTTCTTTGGCTTGCTGGCTATCATCAAGTTGCCACGGCACAACCACCCGATCTTCGAGTCAGAGCGATTCGAAGCGGCATCGGACGACAGGTTCTTCATCTCGATCGAAGTAGGCGACCAGAAGTTCAACCTCGACGGCACCAAGGCGCTTCTGGAGGCGACCGACCCGATCTCTCTCGAGCTCATCGAGGAGGAGGTGCGGTGATGCGGGCTCTTCTCATCACACTGGCTTTTGCGACGTTGGCCACCGGATGCATCGGAGCCGAGAGTGGCGAGCCGCCGGTCGTCGGCATCCGCAACATGTACAACCAGCCCCGGTACGACACGCAGGAGCGGCAGCCGTTCTTTGCGGACCAGCGCTCGATGCGGCCGGGGGTCGAGGGAACGGTTTCGAGGGAGATGGAACGTTCGCTAACGTGGGCCACTGGGCGCGCAGCAGACGAAGGGTACGTGTTGGAAGTGCCACCTAGGCTCATCGCGGCGCACGGCGGCAACGGGGCCTTCCTCGAGCGCGGGCGGGATCGTTACGACATTTTCTGTGCTCCCTGCCATTCCTATTCTGGCGATGGCAAGGGCATGGTGTCGCGTCGCGCGGCACAGTTGGGAGCACCCGGTATGGTCGCTCCGACCTTTCACGACGATCGCTTGCGCCACGTTCCCGACGGTCAGATTTTCGCGACCATTACCAACGGCGTGCGCAACATGCCGTCGTACGCCCACAACCTCCCTGTCGACGACCGATGGGCCATCGTTCAGTACGTCCGCGCGCTGCAGCTGAGTCAAGCACCAGCAAGCGTGGCCGGGAACACGGAGCAACCCCAGTGACGGAAGCGAACAAAAAGGATTATCGGGTCGGAAACGACGCCTTCTGGTCGCGCGCCTGGGTCGCGCCTCTCGTGCTTGCCATTGCCGGCGGCCTGGTTGCGATCTTGACCGCCGACGCGGACAGGCTGGGCTACGCGTACCTGTTCGGCCTATTCACGACGGCTACCTTCATGCTCGGCGGACTCTTCCTGGTGCTGGTTCAGTTCCTGACAGCTTCGTACTGGGGCGTGTCGTCGCGACGCATCGTCGAGGTTGTCATGTCCGGTGCGCCAGTCGTCGCTCTGTTGGCGCTTCCGTTCATCGGGGGCGTGGCGCTCGGTAAGATCAACATCTACGACGAGTGGCAGAGCGCTGCTGCCCACGGCGAGCACGGCGACGATCACGGGGACTCCGCGTCTGAGTCAGACTCTCCGTCCGACGAGCACGGCACGTTGGAGATGGGCGCAAGCGTCGCGTATGCGCAAGACCACGGCAGCGACGCCGGCGCCGACGAGACAGCCCACGAAGAAGAGCATGCCCATACGTCGCAGGAAGTTGCGCTCCACCACCAGATTATCAGCGAGAAGACCGGATACCTGAACACCAATGGTTGGGCCGCTCGCGGCATCGGCTACCTCATCATCTGGTGCCTGATCGCCCTTGCGTACTTCGGCTGGTCCAGGCGCCAGGACGACGATCGCGACCCCAAGCATACGTTGCGGATGCAAAGATTGGCAGCGCCGGCGCTGATCCTCTTTGCGCTCTCGCTCACCTTTGCCGCGTTCGATTGGCTGATGTCGCTCGAGGCGGCGTGGTTCTCGACGATCTTCGGTGTGATCATCTTTGCAGGATCAGCCGTAGCGATCCTGGCCCTGACGATTCTCATCGGCCTGAGCCTCTACAAGCGTGGCCTGGTCGGCGACGCCATCAACATCGAGCACTTCCACGATCTCAGCAGGCTCATGTTTGGCTTCGTCTGCTTCTGGAGCTACGTCCAGTTCTCGCAGTGGATGCTGATTTGGTACGCGGGCATTCCAGAAGAGGCCACTTGGTTCCACAAGCGCTGGGAGGGGGGCTGGATGTTCGTCTCTTACCTGCTGGTCTTCGGCCACTTCGTCGCGCCCTTCCTCCTGCTGATTTCGCGCGTACAGAAACGGGCGCTTCGTTGGCTCCAGGTGATGTGCTTCTGGGTAATCTTCATGCACATCGTGGACATCTACTGGTTCATCATGCCGCAGGCGGGAGGCTTCCAGGTTCAGCTTGCGGACGTAGGCGCGTTGCTGTTCGTTGGCGGCGTCTTCTTTGCGTATGTCTTTTGGCAGCTCGGGAGGGTCCCGTTGTTGCCCGTCGGCGATCCACGGCTTCAGCGGAGCCTTCACCTCCACCAAATATACTGAGCGTGCACGGATGAGTACGAAGCAGAACACACGATTTGCACCCCTCCGAGTCCTGGTGGCCTTCACGGTCTTGATGGCTTTCGGGGTGGGCTGCGGCCAAGCAGACTCGGCAAGAGCGCCGTCTCCCGACGACGAGCGCGATATCATTTTGAGGGAGCAAGAAGCGGCGCTCGAAGGCGGCACGATTCCGATCGGGCAGGCGATGGCGGAGTACACGGCAAAGCCGCGCGCGGACTTTCCAGCTCTCGCCCCACGGCCTTCCGACGACGAATCCGCGGTGAACGGTTGGTCGTTCAAGGGTGCGGCACCGGTGGCGCCTGGTGAGGTCACGATGCCGCCCGAGTGCACAGGCGCTGCGGACCCGATGGCTTGCTGGGGACAGAAGCTCAGCAACAGCAAGGGGTGCATGGCCTGTCACTCGGTCGACGGAGAGAAGCAGCAGCCATGTCCGAACTGGAAGGGTATCTTTGGTACGGACCGCCTCTTGGTCAGCGGCGAGACGGTCGTCGCTGACGAAGCGTACCTCGCCGACTCGATCAAGAACTCTTGGGACCAAGTCGTTCAGGGCTACGGCAAGACGATGCCCCCTTACAATTTCCCCGAGCAGGAGGTAGAAGCACTGATTGCCTACCTTAAGTCGCTAGGAGAGTGACGATGATGACCGACGTACGCACCGGTGCGGTGATGGGCCTCGTGTTGACACTGTCGTTTCTGCTGACGGCGTGCGAGGACCCGAGCCCGGACAAAGCCAGCCTGAAGTATAGCGTGGACCTCTATGACGGCTGCGTGCAGTGTCACGGCGAGAACGGCGAAGGCAATCAAGACCTCGCTGCGCCTGCGATTGGTGGCCTCGAGCGTTGGTACATCAAGGCACAGCTCCGTAAGTTCAAGAAGAGCCAGCGCGGCTGGCACCTGGACGACATGGCCGGCAAGCGAATGCTGCCGATGGCCATGACGATGGACACGGACGAGAAAGTCGACATCATTGCGGCCTACGTAGCCAGTCTACCGCGCACGAACCCAGCGCCCACTCTCGAGGGCGGCAATCCCCAGACGGGCAAGATCTACTTTGCTACCTGCGTGCAATGCCACGGAGCCGACGCGCGCGGGAACATCGATGAGTTTGGTCCGCCATTGGCCGGCGCGAGCGACTGGTACCTGCTCACGCAGCTCCAGAACTTCAAGGCCGGCGTGCGAGGCACACATGCGGACGACATCACGGGGGCGAAGATGCGACCGTTCTCCATGACGTTGCCCACCGAACAGGCGATGAAAGACGTCATCGCCTACATTGGCACGTTATCTGAATAGTTTGCGAGGGTTTGAGAGATGGCTGGTAAAACACGGGATCCCGACAGCGAGGCCTTTTTTTGGTGGAAGTGGACCATGATTAGCGTTCTCGTCTATGCCGGTGTCGTCTTTGCTTTCATTCTGAACTGACTGGGTAGAGGGTCGAATGCTCCAAGGAATCTACGACTTCATCAAGGGAATCTTCGAGCCGCTGGGTGACTACCTGGTCGGTTCAGCCTTGCCGGTGGGCTCTTCGTTTGCCGGCGACATCGATGCGCTCATTGCGCTCATCGCTGTCATGGTTGGCTTTTGGGCCCTTCTCGCCTATGCCGCGTTTTTCTTCCTAATCTTCCGCTTCCGCGAGAAGAAGGGAAAGAAGGCGAAGTACGTCACGGGTGAAGAGAAGAATCTCAAGCGATGGATTACCTATCCGCACGCGGCGATCATCGTCTGCGATTTGGTCATCGTCTTCATGGCGATCATGGTTTGGTACAACATCAAGCAACGTCTTCCCGAGGCGGACAGCACGATTCGCATCATCTCACAGCAGTGGGCATGGAACTTCGTTCACCCCGGTCCCGACAACGAGCTCGACACGGATGACGACATCATCACGTTCAACGAACTCCACGTCCAAGAGGGCACGACCTACCACTACGAGCTCCTTTCCAAGGACGTCCTGCACGACTTCTCGGTTCCGGTGTTCCGTCTGAAGCAGGACGCGATTCCGGGCCGTATCATGAAGGGTTGGTTCAAGCCCACGAGGGCCGGCGAGTACGACATTCAGTGTGCTGAGATGTGCGGGATTGGGCACGGCATCATGGGCGCGCGCATCGTCGTCGAAACCCCTGAAGAACACGCGGCTTGGATGTCGCAGAGCAGCACGGGCAAGCTCGCTTCCCGCTGAACGGAATAGGCATGGCTGAAGCAGGCACAGCAGAGACACACGGCGCACACGCGCACGACGCACACCACGAGCAGGGCTTCTGGAGCAAGTACATCTTCTCCACCGATCACAAGATGATCGCGATGCAGTACATGTTCACAGGCATCGTGATGGCCCTGATCGGCGGCTACATGTCGTATGCGTTTCGAATGCAGCTGGCGTTCCCGGGCCAAAGCGTGCCGGGTTATGGCCTCGTGTCGCAGGGTGAATACAACGCCCTGGTCACCAATCACGGCACGATCATGATCTTCTGGGTGGCGATGCCCATGTTGATCGCGGCGTTCGGCAACTACCTGATCCCGTTGATGATAGGCGCTGACGACATGGTGTTCCCGCGCATCAACCGGCTGTCGTATCAGATATTCCTGGTCAGTGCGCTCGTGCTCATCGGCTCGCTGTTCGTTCCCGGGGGCGGCTTTGGCGGCGCATGGACCGCGTATCCGCCTCTCTCCTCGAGCGCGGAGTACAGCCTCACGCCGCTTGGTTCGACGCTTTGGCTCGTCGCCGTTGCGCTCGAGTTCGTGGCCTTCCTGCTCGGTGGCATCAATTTCATCACCACGCTGATGAACGCGCGCGCGCCCGGCATGAAGATGTACGACATCCCGATGGTGCTGTGGATGATCGTCGTCGCCAGCGTCCTCTTCATGGCGTCCGTCGGTCCGCTCATTGCGGGTGCCGTGATGCTCTTCATGGACCAGGTCGTCGGCACTGGCTATTTCGATCCCGGACGCGGCGGTGACCCGATTCTGTGGCAGCACCTTTTCTGGTTCTTCGGGCACCCGGAGGTCTACGTCGTGTTCCTGCCTGCGATTGGCATCGTGGCCGAGATCATCTGCACCTTCTCGCGCAAGAAGCTCTTCAACTACAAGCTGATCCTCTACACGGTATTCGCCACGGCCATAATCAGCTTCTTCGTGTGGGCTCACCACCAGTTCGTCGCCGGCATCGACCCGCGTATGGCGAACGTCTTTACGATCACCACGCTGATCATCTCGATTCCCATTGCTGAGATGATCTTCTTGTACATCGCGACGCTCTATGGCGGCTCGATTCGGCTCACCACGCCGATGCTCTGGGCGCTGGCGTTCATTGCTGAGTTCATGATTGGCGGCATCACGGGCATCTTCCTCGGCGCGAGCGGCTCGGACATCTATTTCCACGACACGTACTTCGTGCTCGCACACTTCCACTACACGTTCTTCCCAATCGCCATTATCGGCTTCTTGGCGGGGATCACGTATTGGTTCCCGAAGATGTTCGGACGGATGATGAACGAGACCCTCGGGAAGATTCACTTCTGGGGCACGATCGCTGCCTTCAACAGCATCTTCATTCCGCTGTTCATCCTGGGCACAGCGGGTCAGCACCGACGAATCTACAACTATCAGAACTTCCCAGACCTAGCGGACATGCAGGGCCTCCGCGTGTTCGCCACGACGGCCCTCTTGGTGATGCTTGCCTTCCAGGCCGTGTTCCTGTTCAACTTCTTTTACAGTATGTTCAAGGGTAAGCCTGCCGGGAAGAACCCGTGGAAGGCGAACACCCTCGAATGGACCACGACCTCGCCGCCGCCTCATGGCAACTGGGCCGAGCTTCCCAACTGCTACCGAGGTCCTTACGAGTACAGCGTGCCAGGTCGCGAAGAGGACTACTGGCCGCAAGACGTCCCACCGGACACAGCCCCCGCCGAATGACGAGGCACCGATGAGCACGACTAGACCCATAGCAACTACCAGAAGCGCCACAGGCATCCCGACCGGCAAGCTCGCCGTTTGGTGGGTAATCGGTTCGGAAATCGTGATTTTCGGCGGATTGCTCGCTTCCTACGTCATGCACCGGCTAGGGCACCCCGAGTGGGCCGAGTACGCCTCGCACACCAACACCTGGTTCGGCGCCACCAACACGTTCGTGCTGCTGACCTCATCGCTGTTTGCAGTGCTCGCGCACCACGCGGCCGAGCAAGGAGATGGCAAGAAGGCCGCCAAGTGGCTGCTGGGCACGTGCGCCGGCGGCCTGGTCTTCATCTGCGTCAAGGCGGTCGAATGGACCGGCGAGATTCAGCACGGTTACACCATCACCGCCAACGGGTTTTGGCACTTCTACTACACCGCTGCGGGGCTCCATGGGCTCCACGTCATTGCGGGTTGCATCATCATGCTGATCATCGCCAACGACGCGCGGAAGGGCAAAGAGCTCCACCGGGTCGAGTTGATCGGGATCTACTGGCACTTCGTCGACATCATCTGGATTTTCCTCTTCCCCCTGCTCTACATCGCCAAGTGAGGGCTGACGATCATGGCTGAACATCAAGACCACGCAGGCGACCACGGTCAGGCTTTCTACGTGAAGATCTGGGCGATTCTACTCGTGCTGCTCATTCTCAGTGTCCTAGGCCCGATCATCGCGCCTCACGTGGCATTTGGCTTCCTCGAGGCCTGGATGATCACCTTGATGACCGCGTTTGGCATAGCGCTCGTCAAGGCGTATCTGGTTGCAGCGAACTTCATGCACCTCAACGTCGAAAAGAAGTACATCTCGTATCTTCTGGCGACGATGTTGATGCTGATGTTGCTGTTTTTCGCAGGTACCGCCCCAGATGTGATGGAGCACAAGGGCCAGAACTGGGAAAACGTCGCAGCCGCAGCCGAGGTCGAGCGAGCGCTCGAGGCCGAGGGCAAGGACCCACACGGCGAGCACGCCGAGGGACACGACGACGCCGCGCACTGAGGAAAGGAGGAATAGCCCATGCCTGATGATGCACTAGGTCTCCCTTACAGCGTGCCCGCCAGGCGCGAGCCAGTCCTCCCGAACGGTGTGCTCGGTATGCTGATCTTCGTGGCCACGGAGATCATGTTCTTCTCCGGCCTGATCAGCGCCTTCGTCATCGGCAAGAGCAACGCCATTGGAGGCTGGCCTCCGCCCGGACAACCGCGTCTGCCGGTCGAGGAGACAGCCCTCAATACGGCGGCTCTGCTCGCGAGCGGCGTCGCGCTGTACTTTGCCAATCGGGCTTTCAAGCGTGGGGACGCCAAGACCAAGCGGCTCTTGTTGATTTCGATCGTCCTCGGTGGCTTCTTCGTCGTGTTTCAGGGCGCTGAGTGGGTCGCGCTCATCGGCGAGGGTCTGACGGTTACTTCAGGGCAGTTGGGTGGCTTCTTCTATCTCCTAGTGGGAACCCACGCACTTCACGTCGTTGCCGGGTTCATCATCCTGCTCTACACATACCGCAAGCTGCTGCACGACGACCTGGATCGCTTCACGTTCTGGCCGGCGCAGGTCTTCTGGTACTTCGTCGTGGGTGTTTGGCCCATTCTCTACTGGCAGGTCTACCTGTGATGCGTTTGGCTCGAGTGGCTCTCGCAGCCGCCGTGGTCGCTGTAACCTGGGCAGCCGACTTGGCCTATGCGTGTCCGTCGTGCGCATCGCCGCTCGAGGAGAACCGGCAGGCGTTCGTCGACACAACGGTCTTCTTGACGATCGTGCCTCTCATGATGATAGGCGGCTTCATCTGGTGGCTTCGCCGCAAGATCCGCGAGATGGATGGCGCCCCTGAAATTCACCCGTAGGGCGGAGTCGCTTCGGTAGCAGACGGGAGGGGCAACCTGGGGTACACCTCGCCCCATGGAAGAGGCCCCGCCCAAGCGAACGTCGATCCGGGACGACGCGCTCAATCTGCCCAACTTGTTGACCATGCTCCGGATCGCGCTGATCCCTGGAGTGCTGTGGCTCCTCTGGGATGGCACGCCTAGGGCGAACTTCTGGGCAGCAATGCTCTACATCGGGACCGCGCTCACCGACCTCATAGATGGCTATCTCGCTCGCAAGTGGGGCCAGATCAGCGTGCTGGGAAAGTTCCTCGACCCACTAGCGGACAAGCTCCTCGTGATGGCGACGCTCATCTTCCTCGCGTACCTCGGCCGCATGCCGTTCCTCGGTGTCGTCGCGGTGATCATCATGCTCGCGCGAGAGTTCGCCGTCACGGCGCTTCGGACGATCGCGATGAGCGAAGGGGTCGTGATGGCCGCGATGCGGACCGGCAAGGACAAGACCGCCTTGCAGATGGTCGCGATACTAATGCTCATCGTGCATCAGCGGTACACGATCTACTTCGGGTTCTACCAAACCGAGTTCGATTTTGCGCAGGTTGGGCTAGTGCTTCTCTATTTTAGCCTAGCCTTGGCTTTGTTGAGCGGCGGTGAGTACTTCAAGCTCTTCGTCGATGCGGTCGACGCGAAGGAAGAGCGTCTGACACAAGCGACGCCGTGACTGTGCCGAAGGGAACGTCGTCGGTGGAGGCGAGCGCGTCGCGGCACATCGTGGGTCGAGTCTTTCACGGGAGCGGTTTGCAGGAAGCATTTCGCAATCTCGTCGACGAGCACGGCCTTCGAACCGCTTGGGTGAGTGCAATCGGCGCCTTCGAATGGATCGAGCTCACCGAATACAATCAATCCGATCGACGCTACGAAGGTGCGCATCGTTTCGAGCGATGTGAGCTTCTGTCGATGCAGGGCAACCTCTCCGAGCGTGACGGTGAGCCGTTCTGGCATCTCCACGCAACGGTTTCCCTGCGCGAAGGGGAACGTGACGTCACCTATGGAGGCCACGTGGTCGACGGTTCGGTGTTCGCGCTCGAGTTTCGCATCGACTGCTTCGACGAGCTCGAGCTGCGGCGAGACCACGACGATGCCACGGGGCTCCAGCTCTGGGCCAACCTCGAGGCACAGGCTGCTGGTCCGCAGGTGCTGCCAGCTCCCGGCGCGGCTCCTGAGGGAGTCCCCACGGAGGCAACCTGGGCGATGGCAGCGGAGCTCTCCGCCCGCGCAGAGCCCGCTGCAAGCCTGGAGTACAAGCCAGAAAAGGGCGATTGGATCGAGCACGTCAAGTTCGGACTCTGCAAGATCGAAGGGCTGACGGGCGATGGTGTTTGCATCATCAAGCTCCCGGACGCGCGCCGAAAGAAGATCAAGATCGACGCGCTCCAGGTGCTCGCGCCGCGTAGTGACGGAGAGCGCCGGGTGTTTCCGGTGAGGCCCAAGCCAAAGGGCTAGTCCTCGAGCCGAATCCTCGGGTCGAGCGCCGCGACCGCGATGTCCGCCAACAGGTTGCCCATTTGAACGGCAACGCCGAACATCAGCACGACTGCCATGATCACGGGGGCGTCGAGCGATTCAATCGATTCAATCGTCAGAAGCCCAAGGCCCGGCCACGCGAAGATCTTTTCGGTGATGATCGCGCCGCCGACGAGAAACGGCAGGCTCAATCCGATCAGGGTGACGATGGGAAGCAGGGCGTTGCGAATGGCGTGCTTGATGACGACTCTACTCATCGGCATGCCCTTGGCTTTCGCGGTTCTGACGTGGTCATGTCGCAGCGTCTCGATGAGCTCACCGCGCATGACGCGCGCATACGTCGCGGCTCCGGCGACTGCCAGAATCAACGAGGGCAAGAGCGCGTGGTAGAGGTGATCGAGCGGGTCGACTCCGTAGCCGCCAAACGGAAACCAGCCCAATAGAAACGCAAAGAGCAGCAGCGAGATCGGGCCGGTGACGTACGTGGGCAAGCTGATGCCGACGAAGGTGGCGAACATGATCAACGTATCAGACCAACGGTTGCGACGCAGTGCAGCGATGACCCCGGCGCTGAGCCCGATGATCAGCTCGAAAAGGACCGCCAACGAGGCGAGGAGCAGTGTGCGGGGCAGACGGTGCCCGATTACGGCGGCCACCGATTCGTGGTGTGAGTACGACTCGCCCAAGTCCCCTTGAAGGATGCCGCAGAATCCGCGGGAGCCGTCGTCGCGCTCGTACTTTGGCGAATCTTTGCGGACACATGGCATGACTCCGAGGTAGCTCAGGAACTGCGCGGGCACGGGCTGGTCCAATCCCTTCTTGGCCTTGAAGTCCGCGATCTGCTCGGCTCTGGCTTGTGGACCGAGGACGGTTACCGCGGGATCGCCCGCAACGAAGATCAGGAAGAAGACCAGTGTCACGACCGACATGATGACCAGCACGCCCCACATGGCGCGTAGCAAGATGAAACGAATCATGGGCCCGTCTCCTGTTCGTAGATCGACTGACTGACGCGCTCCCTGGGGAGATCGAGCCACACGTTGCGGTATTCGTTCAGCCAGA
Organism: Deltaproteobacteria bacterium; assembly: GCA_019313915.1. Classification (GTDB taxonomy): domain Bacteria; phylum Myxococcota_A; class Polyangia; order Polyangiales; family Houyiibacteriaceae; genus SG8-38. Next base: position 7,067 of record JAFDAJ010000025.1, on the reverse strand, counting down.
CGGGGTGCGGGCGAAAGCCCTTCACGTATGGCTGCCAGGCAAACATGTCGATCGGGTAGTAGAGGAACGCCCAGGGCGCCTCGTCCGCCAGGATTGCATTGGCCTGCGCGTAGAGCGCGAGCCGGGCCTCTCGGTCGATCTCCGGGCGCGCGCGGTCGAGGATCGCGTCGAGCTTCGGGTTTCGGTAGAACGAGCGGTTTTCGGAGTTCTCGGGATGGATCGAGCGGCTGTGGAACAAGATGTCCATGAAGTTGGACGGATCGGGGAAGTCCTGGTGCCAACCCGTGAACGCAGCTTGGGCGACTCGCGGCCGGCCGGTCTCCTTCAGGTAGGTTGCGAAGGAGACCATCTTGAGCTCGATCTCGATGCCGATCGCCTTGAGGTCCTGTTGGAACAGCTGCGCGGCACGCACCTCACCTTCGCCTCTCACCCACAGAGTGACCGGCTCGATCAGCCCGTCCGGGAAGCCGGCCAAGCGCATTTCTTCCTTGGCCCGCTCGAGGTCGAACCCCTGTCGCGTCGGCAGCTCGGGATCGTGCGGCGCGAGCATTGGGGGCAGAATCTGAGTCGCGGCGATCACCTGACCCGGGTCGAGCCGCTCTAGCTTTGAGCGGTCGAGCGCAAAGGCCACGGCGCGGCGGACGTGCACGTCGTCAAACGGGGGTAGCTCGCAGTTGAGGCCCAGCGCGAACACCGAGGCGCTCGGTGACTCGGCCCGATAGGGAGCCCAGGCCTCGGACGCTCTCAGGAACAACCGGGTTACTTTACTGGGGCGGTAGACGACGTCTAGGTCGCCGTTGCGAAAGCGTGCGCTCGCGACGTCGGACGAGATGTTCTCGAGGAAGATCATTCGGTCGGGGCGTGCCTGCGGTGCCCAGTACTCTTCAAAGCGCTCGAACTCGACTTGCACGCCGCGCTCCCAGCGTGAGAAAGTAAACGGCCCTGATCCGACTGGGTGGCGCCCGACCGCGTCGCGCCCCTCGGCTTGCTCGAGCTTCTCGACGTGCTCCTTGGCGAGTGGGTACGAGAATGGCATCGCCAGCGCGTTGAGAAATGTTTGGTCGGCTTCGTCGAGATGGAACTCGATTGTCTTTTCATCGAGGACGACGATGCCCTCGACGCGATCCGCTTCTCCTCTGTGGTACGCCGGCGCCCCTTGGATCGATTTGAAAAACGGATAGCCAGGCGATCCGATTCGCTCGGACAGCAAGCGGTGCAACGACCACGAAATGTCTTCAGCCGTGATTTCACGACCGTTGTGGAACTTGATGCCGTTGCGCAGGGTGAAGCGAAAACTCCTGCCTCCGTCGGACATCTTGGGGAGCTCGGCCGCGAGACCAGGAATCATGTTTCCGTCGTAGTCGTAGTCGAGCAGTCCGTCGTAAAGCAGTCTGCACGCCGCGGTCGACAGAGTGTCGTAGGCGAAGTGCGGGTCGAGCGTGTGGATGTTGCTCCCAGCCGCGAAGATGAATGTTCCGCCAGATCGAGGGGTCTGGTGCCCGGCGCCGACGTAACGGGGGCCGATGGGCGCTCTTGGGAAGTTAGCGATCACCCAACCGAGGAGGAGGGCAGCCGCGACGAGGGCGGCGGCACCGGTCATCCACCGGGTAGGGCGCCGGCGCTCAGTCCTTGGGGTCGAACGCATCGCGCAGTCCTTCCCCAAAGAGGTTGAATCCGAACACCGCCATGCTGATCAAGACAGCCGGGTAGAGCGTCAGCCGTGGCACGCCTAGCAGCAGCGACTGACTGTCGTTGAGCATTGAGCCCCAGCTTGCGGTGGGCGGACGGACGCCAAGCCCAAGGAACGACAAGGCGCTTTCCGCGATGATCATGCGCGCCACCAGGATGGTCGCGATGGCGATGATCGGACCCATGACGTTGGGCAGAACGTGTCGTGCCAGAATTCGCACATGGCGTAGACCGAGCGCGCGGGCCGCCTGGATATAGTCCAGCTCGCGAGCCTCCATGGTCTTCGCGCGCGTGATCCGGGCCAGCGTCGTCCACGACAGGACACCGAGCACGACGCAAATCGTCCAGATGCCCGGCGCATCCCACACGCGTTGCATGACGATGGCGATCAGGAGAAAAGGCATCGACAGCACGACGTCGACCACCCGCATCAGGAACGTGTCGAGCCGTCCGCCGACGTAGCCCGAGACCAGCCCGAGCGTCACGCCGATCAGCACGGCGAGCGCCGTCGCGAGATAGGCGACCAGCATCGAGACGCGAGCGCCGCTTAAGAGGCGGCTCAGCTCGTCCCGGGCAAGGACGTCGCCACCCAGCCAATGCCCCGGCTCGATGCCCGGCCCCGCGGGGAGGCCGTTGTGCAGGAGTAGGGCGTCCGTGAACTGCTCCACTGGGTCGTAGGGGGCCAGCCAGGGGCCCGCGAGGCCCAATACCGTCACCGCGACGACCAGGACGAGTCCTCCGAGAGCCCCCTTGTTCCGCCGAAATCGTCGAAACGCCCGTGAATCCATGCCCTTGGAGGGAGGTACTGGGTTCGGACGGTCCCGTCAATTTCCCCCCTGAAATACGATCTAGAAGCTCTTCCAGCGATCCCAAGTCACGACCTTACTGACCCAGGTTGAGATATGAGACTTGGATAACTCCTATAATTACAAATAGTTATAAATTAGTTCCTTTTAGCATTGACCTAATTATTTTGAATAGAATACATTCGCTATAAGTTATTCAAATGACTCTACCTAGGGGACAACAGCGGAGACATCGGGAATCGGAGGCCAGGAGCTGGTCCGACGAGGAGCTCGAAGCGATCGAGCAGGCGCACGCCGACGGGATGAGCGTCCAGCAGATCGTCGAGACCTTCACCGCCCGGGGTTCCCGGCTCAGCGAGGCCACCTTCCGCAAGTATGTGCAGCTCGGTCTGTTGCCGCGGAGCGTGCGAGTGGGCCGCAAGGGCAAGCACCGGGGCTCCCAGGGCCTCTACCCGGCGACCGCCGTTCGCCAGATCGATCACATCCGCCGCCTGATGCATCAGGGGTTCACGATGAAGGAAATCCAGAAGGAGTTCCTCTTCGTTCGTGGCGACATCGATGCACTGAGCCGGCAACTCAAGCGCGTGTACCAGGCGATCGAAGTCGCGGTGCACGAGCAACAGCGCGAAAGGGCCGACGACCCGGGCGTCGGCGCCGCGCTCAACGATGTTCGCGAGCTCGGCAAGGAGCTCGTTCAGAAGCTCGAGGCCATCGAGAGGCGCCTGACGATGCGGGCCCGCATGGCGCGGGCGGCCGTCTGAGAAATTTGAGGGGGAGAGAGACATGAAGGACGCAGCAAGCGCAGAGGTTATCGACAGGGAATCCAGCCCTGGAGAGGAACGCGAATCACTCGTAGACGCGCTCAACGAGCCGGGTACCGAGGAGCGAAGAGGCCGCAGAAAACGCCGCTCGCGCGCTCGTGCACGGACGATCTCGATTCGCCGCTTGAGCAAGGCGGAGCTGAATCGCGGCCGAGAGCTGTATCCGGAGAGCGACTACTGGAAGCCCAAGAGTCGGACGGAGTGCAAGGACATGGAGCGGCCGTGCCCGTTTGTCTCCTGCAAGTACCACCTTTACATCGACGTCCACCCAGTACGCGGCTCGATCAAGCTCAACTTTCCGGACATCGAGATTTGGGAGATGACCGAGACGTGTGCGCTCGATGTAGCGGACCGCGGGGGCATTACGCTCGAAGAGGTCGGAGAGATCATGAACCTCACCCGCGAGCGTGTCCGTCAGGTCGAGACAGCCGGCCTCGCTCGGCTGCAGGACTATCGCGACGTCGAGCGACTCAAGGACTACGTGACCTAAGGGCCACTCCAAGGACAGCAGGGGGAAGGGTGTCGCCAGACGGCGGCACCCTTTATTAATTCAGCGCGCGATTGGGAGCGCCGTTTGCCCAGATAGAGTCCCAACCTTCGCGGTACTGATCGCTGGCCACCTTGGCGGGGCGGCCGGTCGAGCCACGCCCGTCGTGCTGGACGTCGACGTCGAATAGGGCCGGCGATTCTTGACGCGGCGTCAGGCGCACGACTTGGCCGTAAATGGGCTTCCCGTCGTCAAGGGGACGCAATTTTCCGGCCTGCAGCTCCTCTCCCCGCCGGCGAAGAACGTCGTACCCTTTGCCATCGTCCGACTTGCCGTAGACCAACACCACGTCGCTCGCACGCTGGACATGGGCAGCCTGATTGGAAGATTGTGAACCCATCAATTCATGAGTAAGTCGGAGACGCGCTGAAGTCCAGGGGTCTAAACACGGCCCATTCCCGGACTGGATCCACTGGGACCGGGTCTGGTAGGGTCGGCGCCCAGTGAAAGGGGTGCCTGTGATCGGACTACGTGATTTAGGGGCGTTGATTCTCGTCGGCGTGCTGAGTGGATGTGGAAGCAGCTCTGACGGCGGCGGCGGCGCTGCGGGGGCCGGTGGCACTGGTGGGGCAGGTGGCGCCGAAGCGCCCTTGCAGGACCAGTACGTCCTGTCCGACCAAGAGCTCGTCCCCGAAAGCGGCACCTTCGATCCAACCAGCCGGAGTTTCTATGTCGGCAGTGCGACGAGGGGCAACATCACGCGGGTCGAAGCCGACGGGACGGAGAGCATCTTGTTCACGCCGCCCGGGTCGGAGACGTGGCGCACCCTGGGCATGACGGCCGACGATGCGGCACGCCGCCTCTGGGTGTGCGCACAGCGGATGGACGAGGTCGCCAGCGAGATCTGGGTGTTCGATTTAGACAGCGGGAACCGCGACCTCGTATTGAATCTCGCAGACGCCGCAGCGGACTCGACTTGCAACGACATCGCCGTCGACAGCGCCAGCCTGGCCTACATCAGCGATTCCGGGAATCCGAGGGTGTATCGCGCCGACGCGGGCGCCGAAACGGTGATGGTCTGGGCCGACGACCCGTTGCTCAGCCCGAACTCAGGCGGAACGTTCGGCGGGAACGGGATCGCGGTGACCGAGGACGACAGCTTCGTGATCGTTTCGAAGACTTCTACTGGGGCGCCTCCACGTCTCCTCCGTATTGCCCACGACGACCCTTCAAGTATCGGTGAGCTCGTCGCGACACCGGCACTCGAGGGCTTTGCGGACGGCATGAGCTTCCTCGACGGCGATCTCTACATTGCGATGGTCGCCTCAGGCAACGTGGCCCGCCTCACCAGCGACGATGATTGGGCGACCGCGTCCGTAGTGATCGTCGCGGCCGAGCCGGGAGCCCCGGTTCCCGGAATCTCGACCGTGCGCCCCGCCGAGGGCGTGCTGTACGCGATCTATAGCGACATCACCAGCAACCTCCTCGGTATCGACCCAACGCCGCCGTTCCGAATTTTCAAGGTTGATCTCACCTCCTTCGAGTAGAACGGCTGGGTACTTGTCAGTCAGGACTCCCTTGCGTACGGTGCGCGCGATCGTGAATCGAATCGCCCTCCTTTCCTTGCTTTGCCTGATCGCGTCCGCACCAGCGGCGGCTCAGGGTGAAGCCTGTCCGTCTGGCAACCTGCTTGCCGGCAAGTCCCCAACCGCCCGGCCCGGCGTCACGCACGTCGAGCGCCTGACCGACGGGATCATGGCCGGGGAAGGCGACCCATGGCAGAGCGAGCTGACATCGGTGCTGGACGCCACCGAGAGCCACGTCCTCTACGACCTCGGCACCAGCATGCGCGTCACCGCGGTCGACCTGCAGGGTGACAACAACGATGACTACATCGTCGAGCTCTCCGAGGACCGCCATTCCTTCACCACCTTGTGGGTGGCCGATCCGGTGTCCGGGCAAGGGATGCGCCGGCGTGGTACCCGCGGCCTGCAGGGCTCCGGTCGATATATCCGCGTGCGCGCGCGGGCTGGAGACAGCGCCTATAGCCTGGGCGAGGTGCAGGTCTTTTGCGAGACGCCGTCCGCGTGGCCGCCTCCCGTCAAAGTGGAGAACACGACCAAGTGGTGGTGGAAAAAGATTCTCGAAAAACGCGACCATCGATACCGCCTCGCAGTCGCGTTGCTCGGCCTGTTCTTCTTCATTGCGCTCTTTCGGGTCGAAGAAAGCAAGAAGGCGCTCTGGGGAGCGTCTGCACTTTCGGTGGCGATGCTCGCGATCGCGGGGTACCGGCTCTACGGCGCGAGGCTAGCGCCTTGGTTCGCGAGTTGGGGCGTCTACGCGCTCGGCGTGTTGGTCGTCGCTTGGGCTGCACGCGGGATATGGCTCGCTAGACAGGAACAGGAGGCCCGGCAGTGGTGGGAGCGGGGCGCGCTGCTCTGGGTGATCCTGGCTTGCGCCACCACCTGGGTGAACTTCGGCGTCTTTCACAGCTCCCGGATCGTTCACTACTGGGATACGTTTCACTACTACGTCGGCTCGAAGTACTTCGAGGAAAATGAGTACGAGCGACTCTACGAATGCGTGCTTGCAGTGGACTACGAAGACCGTGGTGACGCGGACCTCGAGAAGCGAAAGATCCGCGATCTAGACAACAACCGGCTGCACTTCGTGAGCAAGGCCGACGTGCTTCGCCACCAAGAGACCTGCGCGGCGCACTTCTCCCCCGAGCGCTGGGAGGCGTTTCGCGAAGATACCCGATCGTTCCGCACGGTCATGGGGTCGGGCTGGTGGAAAGACATGTTGATGGACCACGGGTACAACGCGAGCCCGATCTCCAACATGGTAGCGGCCTTCCTGACGAACATCGGGTGGCGCGATCAGGTGCCTCTGGTCTCGTCGAGCCGAGTGGCCCCAGACGACTTGAAGAAATTTCGGCAACGGATTCTCCGCTACACGATGATCGACCTCGCGCTCTACGCCGGTGCGTTCCTGATGATCCTATGGGCATTCGGATTGCGCTCTTCCGCACTTGCGGTGCTCGTGTGGGGGACGGGGTATCCCTGGGCATATTTTTGGACGGGCGGGAGCTTTGCGCGCGTGCCTTGGTTCTTCATGGCGGTTGCCGCCGTCTGCCTATTGAAACGCGGCTTCCCTTTGTTGTCCGGGTTCATGCTTTCGTGGAGCGCACTCTTGCGCCTGTTCCCTGCGGCTCTCGCGGGCGGCCCGATTGCCGCCTTGATCGATCGGTTCGTCCGCCGCAAG
>JAFDAJ010000356.1 GCA_019313915.1 Deltaproteobacteria bacterium | reverse complement strand
CGTGCGTCGTGACTTCGTACAAGGCTTGCGCGCTGGGAACCTCGAAGCCGAGCGCGATCAAGTCGTCCGCAGGCCCCTGCCTGAGCAGGATCCGGGCGGCGCGCTCGTCGGTCCGATAGGGGACCAGGCCCTCGCCTAGCGCCTTGCCTCTCTCGGCGCCGATCACCTTCGTCAGAAAGTGATCCCACGCACCGAGATCCGAAACCTCGAAGAGGAAGTAGCCCAAACTGTGAACGCCCGATGCCATCGTCATGTCAAAGGAAGAAGTCCGTGGTCGGTTCACCCATCATGAGGCCGCCGTAGTTGCGCTGCGTCTTGAGGGGGTTGTTGGCGTGATGTGCCCGAGCACCGTGGATGTCCTGGAAGAAGCGCTGGATGTCCTGGTTGAGGAAGATCGCCGAGCCGCCGCTCGCCATGAACAAGTCGTCCAGCGCCTTCACCATTCGTTCGGTAACGGCTCCCGCATTGGCGCGATAGGCGACTCGGTCTTCGAGCTCGATTCGGCTGCCGCCTGCGGCCTTGTCCATCATCTCGTTCCAGTCGTTGCGCATGAGTGCCCGGACCTCTCGCATGGCCAGCGTCGCCCGTGCGCATGTCTCGAGGTTGAACGGGTCATCCGCAACCTTCTTCCCGTCGGCCCGGCCTTTGCGGTTCCTGTTGAGATTGACGTATGCCTCGAGCGCGCCCTGCAGCATGCCGATCGCCGGTGTTGCCACGGTCCGCGTGAACAGTTGACCGAAGGGGACCCGGTACAGAGGGCTCGTATTGACCTCGTTGCCTGGGCTCTGAAGCCGGTACGCGTCTGACATTCGGTGCACGCGATGCTCCGGGACGAACGCGTCGTCGACCACTACGGACTTGCTTCCCGTGCCCTTGAGCCCAGAGACGAACCAATCGTCGATGAGCTCGTAATCGGAGCGGGGCACGAGCAACGTGAACATGTCTTGTGGTTTGCCCTCTTCCTTCGGGGCGTATCCGCCAAGGAACGTCCACTGGCAGTGGTCACTGCCGCTCGAAAAGCCCCACTTGCCGCTCAGCCGATACCCGCCATCGGCGCGCGTCACTTTGCCGACCGGCATGTAGGACGATGCGGTGAGCGTATCCACCCCGTTCTGGCTTTCCCAAACATCCTTTTGAGCTTGCTCGGGAAATAGTGCGAGCTGCCAGTTGTGTACTGCGATGACACCGAGCACCCACGCGCTCGACGGACACGCCGACGCAACTTCGATCGCAGCATCAAAGAACTCGATGGGGTTGCATTCGTATCCACCCCAGCGCTTCGGCTGCATCATTCGAAAGAAGCCGGCGTCCTTGAACTCTTGAACGGTCTCGTCTGGGACGACGCGGTCGGCGTCGCACTTCGCGTTGCGCTCGCGCAGGGTCGGCTTCGCGTCACACGCGAGCTTCACGAAATCCGGCTTGGTGGCGTTGCTCATGCGGATGCTCCTCGCTATTCGGCCGCGTCGGCTGCCTTGTTGCGTGGGCTGTAGAACTGCGAGTACCAGCGGCGGAACTCGCCGATCGGGCCGTCCCCGTCACACAAAACCGGACGGTCGAGGTAGATCTTGTTCTCCCAGATCTGTACGTCCTGCAGGTAGCCGTCGCGCATGTTGTTGATGAAGTGCTCGATGAGATCGGCGGTCATTCCTTCGGTTGTCTTCATCGACACCGCAAAACGTAGCATCACATTCTCATCGTCGATGGGCGTGTGGGCGTTGATGATCACGCCGAGACCCTTGCCGTGCATCTTGGTGACTTGATACGCGGGCCCGTAGTAGGTCGCAGTCGACGAAAACTCGTCTTTGCCGCCGTGCACCGGGTACGCGACCGCTTTGATCTTTTGCTGGCCGACGTGGCCCGTATAGGTGTTGCTGAAAGAGCCCGGGATCGGGTGCGTGTTATGCACTGGAATGAAGTGACCTGCATCCGCTAGGTTTTCCGCGATTGCCAGCGGTGGGGTCTTGATTTGGAGCTTCGCGAACTTCCACGGAAGGAACTCGGCATCATCCCACTCTTCGAGCGCGGGGATCTCCCAATCCGGCTGACTCTTCTCGCGGTCGTGCCAGACGAAAATCATTCCGTTGCGTTCGGCCACCGGCCAGCAAGCCAGACCGGCCTTCGGCGGAATGCGCTTGGCGTACGGAATCTCCACGCATTTGCCAGCACCGTCGAACTTCCACGCATGGAACGGGCACACGATCCCTTCGCCTTCGATCTTGCCGCCATGACCGAGATGCGCGCCCATGTGCGGGCAGTACGCGTCGAGGACCTTGGCGTCGCCGGACTCGGTCCGGAACAGCACGAGCTCTTGGTCGAAGCGCTTCAGTGGCACCACTTGGCCG
>JAFDAJ010000024.1 GCA_019313915.1 Deltaproteobacteria bacterium | reverse complement strand
TCGCCAGTCACGAGCGCCGGGGTTGTTCTCATCTCATTCTTGGTGCTCCTCGGTGTCGCTAGCGCCCTGCTTCGCAGTGGCTACAACTTGCGAAGTTAGTCATGATGGGCGGGCAGGGATGAGCAGCAGCAACTACTTCGCGGACCCCCAAGCCCGGGCCTTCCTTCAACGGCGCGTCGCGGTCTTCGGCCTGATCGCCGCGATCCTCGGAGGTACCGCCCTGCTCTTCCGCGTGATCATGGGCGTGCTGTTCGGTTTTCTTGAGGAGCAAATCACCGACCCCGGCTTTCTGATCCACGCGGCCGCGATCGTGCCCCTTATGGGAGTGTGGTTGATCTGCAGGCGTGGCGAGCTGTCGGTCAACGCGATTCATGCGGTTGAGAACACGGGGATCTTCCTGGCCAGCGTCTGCTACATCGGCATGGGCCTCGACATCCGGCCGGAGGTCGGCGCCGACACGATCACGGCATTCATTCTCGCGCTGGTGATGTTCGCCCGGAGCGTGTTCGTTCCGAGCTCCGCAAAGCGGACGACGATCCTCGGCATCCTGATCGGCATCCCGCTCGTCGCGGCGATGTACTGGCACTACCTGGGCGTAGACCTCCGCATCTGGCGTAGCTTTGGCTACCCTGCGGAGTCCGCAGAGCGCGTTGCCGCGTCGCAGGCGGTGATCACGGTCATGTGGTGGACCCTCACGACCGGTCTTTCCGCCCTTGCCTCCCGCGTGATTCACCGCTTACGTAAAGAGGTCAGCGACATTCAGAAGCTCGGGCAATACAGCCTCGAGCGGAAACTGGGCGAAGGCGCGATGGGTGTCGTCTACGAAGCGAAGCACGGGATGCTCAAGCGGCCGACCGCGATCAAGCTTCTCCGCCCGGAGATCGCGGACCGGGATGCTTTGGATCGATTCCGACGGGAGGTTCAGCTCACGGCAAAGCTCACGCATCCCAATACCGTCACCATCTACGACTACGGCCGCACGCCGGAGGGGCTCTTCTACTATGCGATGGAGCTGCTCAGCGGGGCGACGCTCACTCAAGTGGTGGAGGCCGGCGGGCCCCAGCCGGTCGAGCGAGTCGTACGCATTCTTCGCGACGCGGCGCTCGCACTCAACGAAGCGCACGAGGTCGGGCTGATTCACCGCGACATCAAGCCGAGCAACATCATGTTAGCGCGACAGGGAGGTGTCCCCGACGTGACCAAGGTCCTCGACTTCGGCCTCGTGAAGAACCTCGGCAAAGTAGATGACCTCGAACAGACCAACACGATGTCGATCAAGGGCACTCCGCACTACTTGAGTCCGGAGGGGATTCAAGACCCGCAGGGAATCGACGGACGCACGGATCTCTACGCACTGGGCGCCGTCGGCTACTACCTGCTAGCGGGGCGCCACGTCTTCCAGGGAAAGACCATCATGGAGGTCTGCCTGCACCACCTGCACACGAAGCCCCTCCCGTTTGCTGAAGTGGCCGAACGGGAGGTGCCCGCCGAGCTCGAAGCTCTGATCTTCGCTTGTTTGGAGAAATCCCAGACCGATCGACCCGCCTCTGGCCAGGAAGTTGCCGATGCGCTGGATCGCCTGGAGGTTGCTCGGTGGACCCGTGCCGACGCCGAAGCATGGTGGGATCGCTTCGGCGCCAGCATCGACGCGGCAAGGGAGTCGCTCTCCCCGAGCGGCACGGAACAAACCGTAGCAATCGACCTCCACGACCGTTGATGGGGACACTCTCCCCCTTATCAACTACGCGAAACTAGGGCTCTTCTAGCCCAAAGATCGCGGCGACCAGCTTCGACTGTGCGTGGGCCGAACACCTTCCTTAGGAAACACGGAAACGAGCCGCTGCGATCTTTGGCTGAGAAGTTGGGTGATTCTGCGAGGTTGTGAGGGTGGAGAGTGTCCCCTTGACGGTAGGGGGGGATTGGACGCAGAATGGGCGGATGGTTCGGGACTTGACTGCTATGGCTCTACCGGTGGACGCGCTTCGCGCGGACCGTTCGGTCGCTCTTGTGGGCGGTGTTGTAGTTGTAGTCGGGCTCATTATTAGCCTCCTGCTAGTTACGCAGGCATAGGCGGGGACCAGAACCACTCACAACCAACCCACTCAGTTTCTGGCCCCCGCATCGAGCATGCGGGGGCCTTTTTTGTTTGACCGAAAACCATGAAAAGACATTCACAGCGTAAAACTGCAACAAGTCGCCGGGCGGCCGGCATGCCGGAATTCGCCCGCAATCGAGGTGCCCGGTCAGCGTTCGACCCAGCGCCTTTCTTGTTGCAGGGGCGCTGCTTGAACGCGGCCTGGAATCAACTAGTTGGAGCCAGCCAGCAAGTAAGGAGATCGTCGTGACACCCGCCAATCCCAAGCTCGAGAATCGCATCGGCGAATCGCTTTCCGGAGCCCACATCATCTGGGAGGCGCTCGTACGCGAGGGGGTCGATGTCTGCTTCGGTTATCCGGGCGGAGCGATCATGCCTGCCTACGACGCGATGATCGAGTACCCAATCCACCACGTGCTCACGCGCCACGAGCAAGGCGCCTCGCACATGGCCGACGGCTACGCGCGCGCTTCAGGGGAAGTCGGCGTTTGCATTGCGACTTCGGGCCCGGGCGCGACCAACCTGGTGACCGGAATCGCCACGGCCATGCTCGACTCGATCCCGATGGTGTGTATCACCGGGCAGGTCCCCTCTCAGCTCATCGGCAGCGATGCGTTTCAGGAAACGGACATCACCGGCTGCACCATCCCGGTCACGAAGCACAACTACCTCGTGACAAAGGCAGAGCAAATCGCGCCCACCATCCGCGAGGCGTTTTACATCGCACGCTCCGGTCGGCCTGGACCGGTCGTCGTCGACATCACCAAGGATGCGCAGCAGCAGAGCTGCGTGTTCGAGTGGAAAGACGATGAAATCGTGCTTCCCGGCTACCGCCCGGACTACGCGCCGCTCGCCGAGCAACTCGAGGATGCGGTAGAGCTGATCAAGAACGCTAAGCGTCCGATCCTCTTTTCCGGGCACGGCGTCGTCAAGGCGCAGGCGACGGAGACCTTGATGGAGTTCGTCGAAAAGACAAACATTCCAGTGGCCTGCACCCTGCTGGGTCTGGGCGGATTTCCGGCGACCCACCCCCGAAACCTTGGCATGATGGGAATGCACGGAGAGATCTGGGTCAACAAGGCCATTCAGGAAGCCGATTTGATCATCGCCGTCGGGATGCGGTTCGACGACCGCGTGACGGGTAACCTCAAGACCTACGCCCAGAACGCGAAGAAGATCCACATCGAGCTCGACCCGGCAGAGATCAACAAGAACGTCCACGTCGACGTACCGATCGTCGGCGACGCGCGCACGATCCTGAAGAAGCTGCTCCCGCACGTTGACAAATGCGACCGCCCCGAGTGGTTGGCCTACATCGAGAAGATCCAAGGCGGCTCGACGGTCAAGGACATCAAAAACCTACCGGACATGGGCAAGCTTTACGCCGCCCACGTCATCCACGATCTGTACCGCTTGACCGAAGGCAAAGCACTCGTCGTCACCGACGTCGGTCAGCACCAGATGTGGGAGGCGCAATACTACAAACACGACTACCCGCGGAAGCTGATCACCTCCGGCGGCCTCGGCACGATGGGCTTTGCTTTGCCTGCCGCGATCGGGGCCAAATTCGCCAAGCCCGATGACTCGGTGTGGGTCATCTGCGGCGATGGCGGATTCCAGATGACACAGGCCGAGCTCTCCACCTGCGCGCAAGAAGGTATCAAGGTCAATGTTGCCATCATCAACAATGGCTTCCTCGGCATGGTGCGCCAGTGGCAGGAGTTCTTCTTTGGCGGCCGCTACGTCGCGACGCCGATGCTCAGCCCCGACTTCGTCAAGATCGCGGACGCGCATGCCTTGACCGGTATCCGTGTCGAAAAGCGCTCCGAGGTGGAAGAGGCGGTCCGCAAGGCGGAAGCGACTGAAGGCACCGTGGTCATCGATTTCCGCGTCGAACAGGAAGACTCCGTCTATCCAATGGTTCCAGCCGGGGCCGATCTGGGCGACATGATCGAACGTCCACATAAGCCCGGCACTCACGATCATAACCCGATCTTCGAGACAGGGGAGGACGACTAATGTCCCAGTCCGTGAAAAGAACTTTTGCCGTTTTCGTCGAAGACAAGCCCGGTGTGTTGAACCGAGTCGCCTCGTTGTTCCGCCGCCGTAGCTTCAACATCGATTCCCTCAACGTCGGCGCCACCCACGAGGCAGGCGTGTCGCGTATGACTATCGTCTGCGACGCAGATGACGATAAAGCCAAGCGCATCGAGGCAAACCTCTACAAGATGGTCAACGTGCTCTGGGTCGACGACATCACACACAAGCAGTCGATCAATCGGGTGCTCGCCTTGATCAAGGTCAACTGCAACCGAGATCAGCGCGATGAAATTCTGAAGATCTGTGATGTGTTTCGCGCACGGGCGATCGACATGTCGCCCGACCGAATCACGATCGAAATCACTGGGCCGCAGGACAAGGTAGAAGGCCTCGTCTCGGTTCTTAGACCCTTCGGCATCTTGGAGTTGGTGCAGACCGGCACGGTCGCGATGACCCGCGGCGTCGAGAAGCACGGCCTTGCCCACCCCACGGTGCCCGCCTCCCGCAACTCAGCGGTATAACCCCCTTTTGGAGAAGTAGAGAGACACATGACCCAGATTCGCTACGAAAAAGACGCCGACCTCTCGTTGATTCGAGGCAAGAAGGTGGCGATCATCGGCTACGGCTCCCAGGGCCATGCCCACTCGCTCAACTTGAAGGAGAGCGGTGTGGACGTCCGCATCGGTTTGCAGGACGGCAGCAAGAGCAAGGCCAAGGCCGAGGCAGCTGGGCTTGCAGTGAAGTCGGTGAGCGACGCGGCGAAAGAAGCCGACGTGATCATGATGCTGGCGCCCGACACGGCACAGCCGGCGATCTACGAAGAGCACATCGCGCCGAACCTCGAGGCGGGCAACATGCTGATGTTCGCTCATGGCTTCAACATCCGGTACGGCACCATCGAGCCCCCGAAGGATGTGGACGTCACGATGGTCGCGCCGAAGAGCCCCGGCCACCGTGTGCGTGAAACCTACCAGGAGGGTGGCGGCGTTCCGGCACTCCTCGCCGTGCATCAGGACGCAACGGGCGAGGCCGACGCGCTCGCAATGTCGTATGCGGCCGGAATCGGCTGCGCGCGCGCTGGCGTGTTGACGACGACCTTCACGGAGGAGACCGAGACCGACCTCTTCGGCGAGCAGGCCGTATTGTGCGGTGGCGCGTCGGAGCTCGTGAAGGCCGCGTTCGAGACGCTGGTCGAGGCGGGCTACCAGCCCGAGCTCGCGTACTTCGAGTGCCTCCACGAGCTGAAGCTCATCGTCGACCTGATGTATCGCGGCGGCCTCAATTACATGCGCTACTCGGTGTCGAACACCGCCGAGTGGGGCGACTACGTCAGCGGCCCGCGCGTCATCGGCGAAGAGAGCAAGAAGGCGATGAAGCAGATCCTGACCGAGATCCAGGACGGCACCTTCGCCAAGCGCTGGATTGAAGAGAACAAAAATGGCCGTCCGGAGTTCAATGCAATTCGGCGTGCCGAGCAGGAACAGACGCTCGAAAAGGTTGGCGCGAACCTTCGGTCGATGATGCCCTTCGTCGACCCGGTAGAAATCAAGCAGGGAGAATAGGCAAGGCGTCGCTCGCAGCGGCGTCGGGAGAATGAATCATGCAACCCGATCACGTACGGATCTTCGACACAACGCTCCGAGATGGAGAGCAATCACCTGGCGCGACGATGACCTCGTCGGAAAAGCTAGAGGTGGCGAAGACCCTATCGCGCTTGGGTGTAGATGTGATCGAAGCCGGCTTCGCCGCAGCTTCTGCCGACGACCTGCGGGCGGTGAAGACCATCGCCGAGGCCGTGGGTGTGACGGGTGTCGAGGGCCGGCCGGTCCCCGAACCCCCGACCATCTGCAGCTTGGCGCGGGCCCACAAGTCCGACATCGACAAGGCTGCCGAAGCGGTGGAACCGGCCAAGCACGGCCGGATCCATACCTTCCTTGCGACCTCGCCTATCCATCGGGAGCACAAGCTCCGCATGAGCAAAGCCGAGGTGCTTGCGAAGATCGGAGAGATGGTCGCGTATGCACGGAGCTTCTGTGAAGACGTGGAGTTCAGCCCCGAAGACGCGGGCCGAACGGAAATGGACTTCCTGTACGAGGCACTTCAGGTAGCCATCGAGGCGGGTGCCAGCACACTGAACATCCCGGATACGGTCGGTTACACGATCCCTGTAGAGTTTGGTGAGCGCATCGCCATGCTCAGGGAGAACGTCCCCGGCATCGACAGTGCGGTCATCAGCGTCCACTGTCACGATGATCTCGGGATGGCGGTGGCCAACAGCCTCTCCGCCGTCCAAAACGGCGCGCGGCAAGTCGAGGTGGCTGTAAACGGGATCGGCGAGCGCGCCGGCAACGCATCTCTCGAAGAGGTCGTGATGGCGCTGTACGTCCGGCAGGACCTCTACGGCATCGGCACTCAGATCGACACCACGCAGCTCACCCGCGCCAGTCGCTTGGTGAGCAAGGTGACGGGCATGGTCGTGCAGCCGAACAAGGCGATCGTGGGTGCGAACGCGTTCGCTCATGAGGCCGGCATTCACCAGGACGGAATGCTCAAACACGAGGAGACGTATGAGATCATGCGTCCCGAGACGGTGGGCGCCGGAAAGACGCTTCTCGTTCTCGGTAAGCACTCCGGGCGGCACGCATTTGCGAACCGTTTGACCGAGCTCGGCTACGCGGTGTCGGGTGATGGGCTCGACAAAGCGTTCGCGCGCTTCAAGAAGCTCGCCGACAAAAAGAAGCACATCACCGACGCCGATTTGTTGGCTGTGGTGAGCGACGAGCTCTATCAGCCGAAGGAGTTCTGGAAGCTCGATGCCATTCAGGTTAGCTGTGGCACGGGAATGCCGACTGCCACCGTCAGGCTCACCGGCCCCGAGGGCCAAACGCAAACCTCGGCAGCGGTCGGAACGGGGCCCGTCGACGCGGTGTACAAAGCCGTCCAACTCCAGGTTCAGGCTCCCTGCACGTTAATCGAGTACACCGTTCAGTCCGTGACCGAGGGCATCGATGCGCTTGGTGAGGTGAGCGTGCGCGTGGCGCCGCCTGACGACGATGCGCCGCCCGACAAGATCAATCCACAGTATGAACGCACGCGCGCGCGCGTGTTCCATGGACACGGCGCACACACCGACGTCATCGTTGCCAGCGCCAAGGCCTATATCGCGGCGATCAACCGCATTCTCGCGATCAGAGAAGCACAACAAATCGACAGCAAGACGGCGGGGAGCGCTGCGTAACGAAGATCATGGAACCAAGAACACTATTTCAGAAGGTTTGGGACGAACACGTCGTCGTTCAGGAGCCGGATAGGCCGGCGGTCCTCTACATCGACCTGCAGCTCATTCATGAGGTGACGTCCCCGCAGGCGTTCACCGGTCTTCGCGAGCGCGGTCTCGAGGTTCGGCGCCCGGACAAGACCATCGCCACGATGGACCACTCGACGCCGACGCTACCCAAGTCGCTCTGGGTCATCGATGACCAGGCGAAAGCCCAGCTCGGGCAGTTGGAACGCAACTGCGCGGACTTCGGTGTCGAGCTCTTCGCGCTCGGCGATAGCCGGAACGGGATCGTGCACGTGATCGGACCGGAGCGTGGCTTTACCCAGCCCGGCAAGACGATCGTGTGTGGCGACAGTCACACATCGACGCACGGAGCATTTGGTGCGCTAGCGTTCGGTATCGGTACGAGCGAAGTCGAGCACGTGCTGGCTACGCAGTGCCTCTTGCAGCGCAAGCCCAAGACCCTCGAAGTGCGTGTAGACGGCCAACTGATGCCAGGTGTGACCGCCAAAGACATCATCTTGGCGCTCTGCGCGCAGATCGGCACCGGCGGCGGAACCGGGCACGTCATCGAGTTCACCGGATCCGCCATCCGCGACCTCGACATGGAAGGCCGCATGACGGTCTGCAACATGAGCATCGAGGCCGGTGCGCGCGCCGGCATGATCGCCCCCGACGAGACAACCTTCGAGTACCTGAAGGGACGCGAGCGCGCGCCTCGAGGCGCCGACTGGGACGCAGCGGTGGAACGTTGGAATGGCCTTCGCACCGATGAAGGCGCAACCTTCGACAAGACGGTGCTCATCGACGCGAACAAGCTAGAACCAATGATCACCTACGGCACGAACCCAGGCATGGGTATGCACGTTGGCGAATCGATGCCAACCACCGACTCGTTCGACGACCCCTCGCAGAGGGCCGCGTTCGAGAAGGCGATGGCCTACATGGACCTCCAGCCTGGGGAACCACTGCTTGGCCAGAGGATCGATGTGGTCTTCATCGGTTCGTGCACGAACTCGCGCATCGGCGACTTGCGCATGGCGGCCGGAGTGTTCAGCGGACGCAAGGTTGCGGATGGCGTGCGCACGCTCGTCGTTCCTGGCTCGCACGACATCAAGAAGCAGGCCGAGTCGGAAGGGCTCGACCAGATCTTCAAGGAGGCCGGCGCCGAATGGCGTGAACCGGGCTGCTCGATGTGCATCGCCATGAATGGCGACAACCTCGAGCCCGGGCAGTACGCAGTCAGCACCTCTAACCGAAATTTCGAAGGGCGACAGGGCAAAGGCGGCCGCACCTTCCTCGCGTCCCCGCTCACCGCCGCCGCAGCGGCCATCACGGGCGAAGTCACCGACCCGCGGAGCTTGCTCCTTTCTTGAAAGACAAAGTCATGGCGCAATTCACCACACTGACATCCCATGCAGTCCCCCTCCCCGCTGAAAACGTGGACACGGACCAAATCATCCCGGCTCGCTTTCTGAAGGTGACCGACAAGAACGGTCTCGGCGACAGCCTCTTTTGCGATTGGCGCTATCTGGAGGACGGCTCGGACAACCCGGAATTCGTACTCAACGAAGCGGCGTCGCAGGGCGCGCAGATCCTCATCGCTGGCAACAACTTCGGCAGCGGCTCGTCTCGTGAGCACGCGCCCTGGGCGTTGGTTGGTTGGGGCTTCCGCGCAATCATCTCCACGGGGTTCGCAGACATCTTCAAGAGCAACTCGCTGAAGAATGGCTTATTGCCCGTCGAGGTCAGCTCCGACGTATACAAAGCGCTCCTAGAGGCGGTCCAGCTCGACCGGTCGACGAAAATCACGATCGACCTTCCGACGCAGTCCGTGACCGGCCTCGATGGGCTCGAAGCGACTTTCCCCATCGACGCCTTCTCCAAGCACTGCCTCCTCGAGGGCCTCGACCAGCTGGCATACCTTCTTTCGTTTGACGGACAGATCACTAACTATGAGCAAGAACGGACATAACGGCCCGGGCCCGGTCGTAGAGATCTACGACACCACTCTGCGTGATGGCACGCAGATGGAGGGGATGAGTCTGTCCTGCGACGACAAGCTACGCATCGCTGGGCACTTGGATTCGCTCGGAGTGACCTTTGTCGAAGGCGGCTGGCCTGGGTCCAACCCGAAGGACGTCGAGTTCTTCGAGCGCGCGAAGGATGTCGCCTGGAAGAACATCACCGTCACGGCGTTCGGCTCCACGTGCCGCGCACAGCTTCACGCCGAGGACGACCCGCAGCTTCGAACCTTGGTCGCCGCACAAACGGCAGTCTGCACGATTTTCGGCAAGACCTGGAACATGCACGTCACAGAGGTGCTGCGCACGAGTCTCGAAGAGAACCTGCGCATGGTCGAGCAAAGCGTCGCGTTTCTCAGGCAAAACGACCGGCGGGTGATCTACGACGCAGAGCATTTCTTCGACGGCTACAAGGCGGACTCGGAGTACGCGCTCGAGACTCTGCGGGCAGCCGCACGCGGTGGCGCCGAGCAACTGGCGCTTTGCGACACCAACGGCGGCTCGATGCCCTGGGAGGTCGAAAAGATGATCAAAGCGGTGCGGGACGCCCTTCCGGACGCCCGGGTCGGTATCCATGCGCACAACGATGGCGAGTGTGGCGTGGCCAACTCTGTGGCGGCCGTTCGTGCAGGCGCGCGACACGTTCAGGGGACGATCAACGGTTACGGAGAGCGCTGCGGCAATGCCAACCTATGCTCAATCATCCCGGACGTGGAGCTCAAGCTCGGTTTCCAGTGTCTTCCCGAGAGCGGGCTCGAGCAACTGTACGACCTGGCTCACTTCGTGGCGGAGATCGCCAACCTCAACCCAAACGAACACGCGGCCTACGTTGGGCGCAGCGCTTTTGCCCACAAGGGCGGCGTCCACGTCTCGGCCATTCGCCGGCATCCGGAATCGTACGAGCACGTCGATCCCACTCTGATCGGCAACCAGTCTCGGGTGGTGGTCAGCGAGCTATCGGGGCGCAGCAACGTGCTCAGCAAAGCCGAAGAGCTCGGGCTCGAAGTCAGCTCGGAAAACGGCGGCCGCGTGCTCGAGAAGATCAAGGAGCTCGAGGCCAAGGGATTCGCCTACGAAGCGGCGGAGGCGTCGGTTGCGCTACTGATGGCCCGACACCAGCCGGACTACGAAGCTCCGTTCGAAGTGCTCGACTTCCAGGCGGGCGTTGGCCGTCGGCGCGGCGGTGGCATGTTTGCAGAAGCCACGGTGAAGGTGCAGATCGGCGACGAGGTAGTCCACACCGCGGGCGAGGGCAACGGCCCGGTGAGCGCGCTCGACTCCGCCCTTCGAAAAGCCCTCCGGCCATTCTTCCCCGAGGTCGCTGACATGCAGCTCAGTGACTACAAGGTTCGCATTCTCGACGGGCGCAGTGGAACCGGAGCCACGACACGAGTGCTCATCGACAGCCAGTCGTCCCACGACACCTGGAGCACCGTGGGTGCGTCGAGCAACATCATCGAAGCGTCTCTCCAGGCGCTGATCGACAGCATCGAGTACGGACTCTCGCTCGAACGCGCGAGGCTTGAGAAGCAGCCGGAAGCCCCGGTCGCGCGGACTTAGCGATTGCCCTCATGACGCGTGCCGTGCATCATGGCCGGCCGCACAGGTAACAGTACATGAAAGCCAAGATTACACTTCTCCCCGGCGACGGAATCGGACCAGAAATCGTAGACGCGACGCGCCAAGTGCTCGAGGTCATCGCGAGCAAGTCCGGCCACACGTTCACGTTTTCGACGCATTTGATTGGCGGTATCGCCATCGACGAGACGGGTGTTCCGCTTCCGGACGACACCATCGTCGGGTGCCGAAGTGCGGACGCCGTCCTACTCGGCGCGGTCGGCGGCCCGAAGTGGGATGACCCCACCGCCAAAGTGCGCCCGGAGCAGGGGCTCCTCGGGATGCGTAAGGCGCTGAAGCTCTTTGCAAACATTCGTCCCGTGAAGCTCTTCCGCGGCCTCGAGGCAGCCTCCCCTCTCAAGGCCGAACGTTTGCGTGGCGTGGACTTGGTGTTCATCCGGGAGCTCACCGGGGGCATCTACTTCGGTCAGCCCAAGGGAAAAGAGACCAAGAACGACCTACGCATCGGTTTCGACACGATGGTGTACGACGAGAGCGAGATTCGCCGCATCGTCCAGCTAGCCTTCGAGGTTGCGCGGAAGCGCGGGGGACACGTCACGTCCATCGACAAGGCCAACGTGCTCGCCTCGATGCAGGTATGGCGTGAAGTGGCTACCGAGGTGGGCAAGGAAAATGCCGACATCACGCTCGACCATCAGCTGGTCGACTCGGCCGCCATGCGGCTCGTTACCGATCCGTCGTCGTTCAGCGTCATCGTGAGCGGCAACATGTTTGGCGACATCCTCTCGGACGAAGGTGCCGTGCTAACCGGTTCGCTCGGGCTTCTTCCGAGCGCCTCGCTCGGAGAGGGAAAGCTCGGCGTGTACGAGCCGATCCACGGATCCGCGCCGGACATTGCAGGGCAAGGGATCGCGAACCCGCTCGGCACGATCCTGAGTGCCGCGATGCTCCTGCGGCACAGTCTCAATCTGGACGAGGATGCGAACACAATTGAGGACGCTGTCCAGAAGGTTCTCGATAGCGGTCTCCGAACAGCAGACTTGAGCGGCGGACAACGTTCGCTTGGTACGATAGAGATGGCGGACGCCGTCGTGGCAGCCATCGAAGGCGCCTAGAGAAAGGAACGCCATGCCCCGCAAACGCGTTAGCCGGTTGTTTGACCTCAAAGAAGACGAGCGTGGACGCAAGTACATGGAGGTCTACCTCGATGGCATCACGCTCCTGCGATTGGTGTTGAGCAACAAGGGCACGGCCTTCAGCTACGAAGAGCGGGTCGCGCTTCGGCTAGGGGGCCTGCTTCCCCCGCAGTTCAACACACTCGAGCAACAGATCGACCGCGTCTACGAAGGCTTCGTCCAGGCGCCCACCGACATCGACAAGTATCAGTACCTGAGGAACGTTCAGGAGCGGCAGGAAATCCTCTTCTACGCTCTACTCGAGAAACACCTCGAGGAGATGTTGCCCATCGTCTACACGCCAACGGTCGGCGCGGCGGTGCAGCAGTTCAGCGCGCTCTACCAGAACCCGCGCGGTCTCTCGTTTTCGCCGCTCAACATCGACCGCGCCGACCAAACGCTCCATTGCTACCCGATGGAAGACGTTCGCATGATCGTCGCGACGGACTCCTCGGCCATTCTGGGCATCGGCGACCAGGGGTATGGTGGCCTCGCTATTCCCATTGGGAAAATGGCCCTCTACACCGTCGGCGGCGGTGTCAGCCCGTTCCACACGATGCCCGTCGCGCTCGACGTCGGCACGGATCGCATGGATCTGATCAACGATCCCAACTACCTGGGTGTTCGTCAGAAGCGCCTCCGGGGAGACAGCTACTACAAGTTCCTCGACCAGTTCGTCGACGCTGTTTGGACCCGTTGGCCCGATGCGGTGATTCAGTGGGAAGACTTGTCGAAGAGCGCGGCCTTCACGGTGCTCGAGCGATACCGCGACCGCGGCCCATCCTTCAACGACGACATTCAGGGGACCGGCGCGGTTGCTTTGGCCGGCATTCTTGCGGCGTGTCATCTCCGGAATGAAAGCTTGAAGGACGAGGTGTTCGTCATTCATGGAGCGGGCGCGGGTGGCGTTGGCGTTGCCTGGGCGATTCGCGAAGGGTTGGTTCGCGCGGGCCTGAGCCGCGCGGAGGCGCAAGCGCGGGTGTTCGTGCTCGATTCTCGCGGTCTTCTCCTCAGCGACCGCGACATGGAAGAGTACAAACAGGGCTTTGCACACGAGCGGTCGACCATCCGCGGTTGGGAGTTCGAAGGAGACGCGCCTAACCTGGTCGATACGATTCGGAACGCTAAGGCGACGGTGCTCCTCGGGCTCTCGGGGCGACCTGGCGCATTTGACGAGCAAGTCGTCCGCGCAATGGCCGACAACCACAAGTGGCCGATCATCTTCCCACTCTCGAACCCGACAGACTCGGCAGAGGCCAAACCCGTAGATATCTTCCGTTGGACCGACGGCCAAGCAATCGTTGCCACAGGCAGCCCGTTTGACCCCGTCATGATGGGTGGCGTCACGCACCCGATCGGCCAAGGCAACAACGCCTTCATCTTCCCCGGCCTCGGCTTCGGCGCCATCCTGAGCGACGCGAAGTCGATCACCGATGGCATGGTCCTGGAGGCATCCCAGGCCCTAGCCGACTACACCATTGAGAAATACGTCGAAGGCGGCCTCATCTACCCACCGGTCGACGACCTCCAAGAGACCTCCATCCGCGTAGCCACCGCCGTCGTCAAGCAAGCTATCGCCGACGGCGTAGCCCGCCGAGAAAACATCCCAGAAGACCTCGAGTCATTCGTCCGAGAACGCTTCTGGCACCCAACCTACCTCCCCTTCGTCCGCGGCCAACTAGACTGAGAAAGGGGACAGTCCCCTTTTTGAAAGGGTTAATCGGATGGAAATCGCGGTCGCTCTGTTTGACCAAGTCACGGCCCTCGATGCGATTGGGCCGTACGAAGTCCTTCAGCGCCTTCCGGATGCAGAGGTTCGCTTCGTCGGACACCGGAAGGGCGAAATCCGCACCGACAACGGGTTTTTGGGTCTCAGCGTCGATCGGACGTTCGATGAGGTGCCGGACCCCGACATTCTCTTGGTCCCGGGCGGCATCGGCACGAGAGCCTTGGTGCATGATGCTGCAATCCTCGAGTGGATTCGTGCGGCGCATGAGACGAGTCAGTTCACGACATCCGTGTGTACTGGCTCCTTGTTGCTTGCGGCGGCGGGCATCTTGGACGGGCTAAGCGCTACCACGCACTTCTCCTCGCGCCACCTGCTTGCAAAGTACGGCGCGAAGCCGTCCGAAGATCGCGTCGTGGTCGAAGGCAAGATCATCACCGCCGCCGGAGTCTCGAGCGGTATCGACATGGCTTTGCATCTTGCTGAGCGACTCACCGACGCGACGACCGCGAAAGCGCTTCAGCTGATGATCGAATACGACCCACAGCCACCCCATGACGCTGGCGCGCTACACAAGGTCGACGCAACGGTCCTCGCCCGCGTACAAGAGCTCGCGAAACTTCGAAACTAGCCGAGCGGAACCGGAAACGCGAGGCGCGAACCCTTCATCCCCACGCGAGCGCCTAGCTTAGAGCGCCGCCGTCGGCTCGGACTTCGGTGCCGTTGATGTAGCGGGCGTCGTCGGAGGCTAGGAAAGCGATCACGGATGCTGCGTGTTTCGGCTTTGCGAAGCCAACGAAGGGCATGGCGCCTTTGAGTAGATCCATGTCGGCGCCTTCGGGGGCCTTGAAGTCGCCGTGCAGCGCCGTGGCGATGCCGCCGGGGACTACGCAGTTCGCGCGGAGGCCCTGCTTTACGTACTCCTGGTAGAGGGCGCGGGTCATCGAGATGACACCCCCCTTCGAGGCGGCGTAGGCGGCCATCCATGGGTGGCTGCCGATTGCCGAGGTCGAGGAGCAGTTCACGATCGCGCTAAACCGGTTCTTGAGCAGGTGCGGAAGCGCGGCGTGGTTCACGTAGAACGTGCCGTTGAGGTTGATGTCGATGATCTGATGCCACTGCTCGAAGGTCATCTCGTGCGTGTGGTAGGTCCGCAGGATGCCGGCGCAGTGACACAGGGTGTCGAAGCCGCCCATGTCTTGCGCAGCCTGGTCGATCACCTCTTTCACGCGAGCGCCGTCGGTGACGTTGCACTCGTAGACCCACGCCTTGACGCCGAGGCCTTCGGCGATCTTCTGAGTGGCTGCCAGCCCCTCGGCGTTGATGTCGATGAGAGCGACGTTGCCACCCTCTTCGGCAATACGCTGCGCGGTGGCCTGCCCGATGCCCGCCGCTGCGCCAGTGATCACAACATTCTTACCTTCAAACCTTTTCATCGTACTTCCCGCTCTTTGTTTGTGGTCGCTAGTAACCGTGAAGCTCCGCCCAGCGCTGTCGGTGTTCCGAAGGCTTTCCAAAAGTCATGTAGGTAGCCTGCGCGCGCTTGATGTAGAACCCGATGTCGTGCTCGTCGGTCACGCCGATTCCGCCGTGCATCTGAATGGCTTCCTGGGCGGCGTGCATGAATGTCTCCGACGCCATGGCCTTCGCGAGCGACGCAAGACGCGGGACGTCGTCAGGCACCTCGTCGATCGCACGAGCGGCTGCAAGGACGACTGAACGTGTTAGCGCGAGCTCCGTGTATACCGAGACCGCACGATGCTGAAGCGCCTGGAAGGAGCCAATTGGTACCCCAAACTGCTCGCGCTCCTTGATGTATTCGATCGTGTCCGCAAAGGCCTGCTCCGAGGCGCCAAGCATCTGCGCAGACAAGCCCACGGCGGCGCGGTCGAACACCAACTGCAAGAGCGGCCCTCCACAATCGAGCTCGCCGACGATGGCCTCGCCCGTCACCGACACGCTCTCGAGCCGAACGATGGCTGCATTCAGGCCGTCAATTCGAGACTGGCGCGTAATCGTGACACCCGATTGAGCCGGATCGAGCAGGAACAGTGTGTAGCCTGACTCCGAAGTCGCCGCGGATACGATGATCCGACCTGCGAGATGGCCGTCGAGGACTTGCATCTTCTCTCCGCTGAGCTCGAAGCCGTCCACTGACTTGCGAGCCGCCATGGAGACTTTCGAGGCATCTCCGTGCGAGCCACTTTCCTCGTAGCCCACCGTCACGAGAGTTTCCCCGGCGGCAATACCAGGAAGCAGGGCTTCCTTCTGAGCCTCGGTCCCACCGAGCAGAAGCGCTTGGGTGCCGAGCAGAAGGGTCGACACGAACGGCTCGGGCATCAGCTCACGGCCGCTTTGCTCGAGAACTACACAGAGGTCGAAGAACCCGAGACCCAGCCCGTCGTACTGCTCTGGAATCTGGAGCCCGAGCCAACCTAGATCTGCCATCTCACTCCACAGCTCGCGCGAGAAGCCGGTCTCGTCTTTCGAGTCGCGGAAGGTCCGAATGCGAGACGCCGGCGCGTGGTCGCGAATGAACTCGTGCGCCGTCTTGGAGAGCATCTTCTGCTCGTCGTTGAGGAGAAGCGATGGCGCCGTATGCCCGCTCATTTCTTCCCCTCTGGCAAACCAAGAACCCGCTTGGAGATGATGTTCCGTTGGATCTCGGACGAGCCGCCCTCAATTGTGCTGGCGCGCGATCGCAACCAGTCACGGGTGTACTCGAGGTCATCGTCGTCGAAACCCGGACCCTCCCAGCCAAGGCCCTGAGTCCCCGCGACCTTCATGCCGAGCTCGAAGCGCTTTTGCTTGAGCTCGGTGCCCACGATCTTGGTGATGGAGCCCTCAGGACCCGGCGCGCCGCTTGCTGCACTTTGCTGAATGCGAGCGAGCGTGAGGTGAAACGCCTCTTCGCGCATGCCGAGCGAAGCGAGCTCATCACGTAGCAGCGGGTCGGGGACTGCTCCGTCAGCCGCGCCGAGATGCTTGCGCGCTCGGGCGAGAACCTCACGCTGCGCGGACCCTGGCTGCCGGGCAATCGATCGACCGATCGACGAGCGCTCGTGTCCGAGGATCGCCTTGGCAATCGTCCACCCCTCGTTCTCGGTGCCCACGAGCTGGTCGACGGGCACGCGGACGTTGTCGAAGAAGGTTTCGCAGAACGGAGAGTACCCACTGATCAGGTCGATTCGGCGCACCGTAATTCCAGGCGTGTTGAGGTCAGCCAGCATCACCGAAATGCCCATTTGCTTCTTGGGCGCGTTCGGATCTGTTCGCGTTAGGCAACAGATCCAGTCACTCAGGTTCGCATGCGACGTCCAGATCTTCTGGCCATTCAGCACGAACTCATCGCCATCGCGCTCAGCCTTGAGCTGGAGATTCGCGAGATCGGACCCGGCGTTCGGCTCCGAGTACCCCTGACACCAACGCACCTCGCCGCGCGCAATGCCCGGCAGATGTTGCGCCCTCTGTGCGTCGTTGCCGTACTCGAGCAGCACCGGCCCAAACATCGCGAGGCCCTGCCCTGCGACGGGACGTGGCACGCCAATCGTCTTCATCTCCGCGTGGATGATCTCCTCCTGCGCGTGAGTGAGGCCGCCGCCGCCGTACTCCCTCGGCCAACTCGGAGCGGTCCAACCCTTCTCGATGCCGAGATCCCGCCACCTCAAGAGGTCGGGATCGGTCTCCTCGCACTTCGAGCCACCCCAGTAGCCCTCGAACGGACCGCTGCCACTCGTCCCGCGGAGCGATTCCGGCGCGTTCTCATGAACCCAAGCGCGGACTTCCGTGCGAAATGCCTCTAGGTCGCTCACGCCTTCACTCCTGCGCTCCGGCTTTCTTCATGTCGAGTGCGACGTCCTCGATCATGTCCTCCTGGCCGCCAACTGTCTTCAACCGTCCGAGCTCGACGAGGATGTCAGTCGATTTGAGGCCGTACTTCTCGGCTGCGCGCTTCGCATGAAGCAAGAAGGACGAGTACACGCCGGCATACCCGAGCGTGAGCGAATCGCGGTCGACGCGAACCTTGTGGGTCATCATCGGGTAGACGATCTCTTCGGCCACGTCCATCAGCTTCCACATGTCGACTCCGGTCTCGACACCCATGCGATGGAGCACGGCGACGAACACCTCGAGCGGGGTGTTCCCAGCGCCAGCGCCCATGCCCGCCACCGAGCCATCGACGCGCGCCGCCCCGGCCTCGACCGCGGCAAGCGAGTTCGCAATCCCCAGGTGCAAGTTGTGGTGTCCGTGGAAGCCAACTTCGACGTCCGCGTTGAGCTTCTCGCGAAGGTGGCCGACATGCGCCGTCACGTGGTCGGGAAGCATGTAGCCAGCCGAGTCGGTGACGTAGATGCAGTTCGCGCCGTAACCTTGCATGAGCTTCGCCTGCTCCAGGAGTTGCTCGGGCTCAATCATGTGGGCCATCATCAGGAAGCCCACCGTATCCATCTCCATCTTGGCGCCGAGGACGATATGCTGCTCCGAAACGTCCGCCTCGGTGCAATGCGTGGCCACACGAATCGTTCGCACCCCGCAGTCGTGCGCCATGCGCAGATGATCAACGGTCCCAATGCCTGGAATCAGCAGGGCGGAGATCTTTGCGCGCTTCATTCTTGGCACCACGGCCCGGAGGTACTCCTCATCGCTCGCTGCTGGAAAGCCGTAGTTGACTGAAGCGCCGCCCAGGCCGTCGCCGTGCGTCACCTCGATGAGCGGCACACCGGCGGCGTCGAGGGCGGTCGCCACCTGGACCATCTGCTCCGCCGTGAGCTGGTGGCGTTGGGGATGCATCCCGTCGCGCAGGCTCATGTCGTGGAGCGTGACCTTTTTGCCTTCGAGATTCATGCGGCCTCCGCGCGCTGGATTTCTTCGGCGATGAGCTCGGCTGTCCGCAAGCCCGCGGCCGTCATGATGTCGAGATTGCCTGCGTACTTCGGGAGGAAATCTCCGAGCCCTTCGACCTCCATGAAGAATGACACGCGGTTGCCATCAAACACCGGCCCGTTCTTGAGCGAGTAGCCCGGTACATACTTCTGAACCTCAGCGATCATCTGCTGGGCGGACTCGATGATTTCTTGTTCCTTTGGAGCATCCTTAGTCAGACAGTGAATCGTGTCGCGCATCATGAGCGGTGGCTCCGCGGGGTTGATGATGATGATCGCCTTGCCGCGATCCGCGCCACCGACGACCTCCACCCCCTTGGCGGTGGTGCGCGTGAACTCGTCGATGTTCTTTCGAGTCCCCGGACCGGCCGACTTCGACGAGACCGTCGCGATGATCTCAGCGTACTCGACGGGCTGCACGCGGCTTACGGCAGCAACCATGGGAATGGTCGCCTGACCGCCACATGTCACCATGTTCACGTTCTGCACGGCGCGTCCAACCATTTCTTGAAGATTGACGGGCGGAACACAGAATGGCCCGATCGCAGCCGGCGTGAGGTCGACCATCTTGACGCCGTACTTCTTGACCAGCTCGTTGTTCGACTCATGCACGTATGCGCTGGTCGCGTCCCAGGCGATTCGCACTTTGTCGTCGACGATGTGCGGCTCCATGCCCTGGACGCCGTCGGCAGTCGTCTTGAGACCCAGTTCCTTGGCTCGCTTGAGCCCTTCGGAGTCGGGATCGATGCCGACCATCCAAACCGGTTCGATGACATCGCTTCGAAGTGCCTTGTAGAGCAGATCGGTGCCGATGTTTCCGGACCCAATGATCGCTGCCTTCACTTTGGTCGTCATCTCTCCGCACTCCTATGTGAACCGCACCGAAGCGGTCCCAATCCCTTCGACTTCGAGCCGCATCTCATCACCCGCAACCACCGGCTCGAGGGGCACCAGCGAGCCGGAGAGCACCACGTCACCCTCGTTCAGACTGATGCCGAACTCCGACAAGGTGTTCGCCAACCAACTCACGCAATTGAGTGGCGAATCGAGCGCCGCCGAACCCAAGCCCTCGCTCAGGAGCTCACCATTCTTGTAAACGCGCATCTTCAGATTCGGAAAATCGAGCCCCTTCGGGTCGACATGCTCGTCACCCAGAACGAACAAGCCGCAGCTCGCGTTGTCGGCAACGGTGTCCTGGATTTTGACCTTCCAGTCGTGAACACGGCTGTCCACGACCTCGAAACAAGCCATCACATACTCCGTCGCGTCCAAGACATCTTCGTTGGTGACGCCCGGGCCGTTCAGGTCTTTCTTCAACTTGAACGCGATCTCGCCTTCCGCGCGAGGCTGAATCAGCTGCTCGCTGATCGGCATCGGCCCGCCGTTGGGGTAGTGCATCTTGTCTGTGAGATACCCGAAATCCGGTCGAAAGACGCCCAGCATCTCCTGGACGGCAAGACTGGTCACGCCGATCTTCTTACCGATGATCTTTTCGCCGTCGTCCTCGACGCGACGGTTCACCATTTGCAACGACACGTGATACGCATCTTGAATCGTAATTTCTGGCCAGCGCTCGGTGAGAGGTCTCAGCGTTCGGCGCGCGCGCAATGCCGCATACAACTCGTCCCCGAGCGCCTCGATCCGTTCTTTGCGCGCCGTATCATCCATACTTAAATGAAGAAATCCGTGTTTTTCATGCCGAAGAGCATGCCGCCCATGTTGGACCCGGGCGTGTCAGGACTGTTCGCGTGGTGCAGTCGGATTACGTGGACGTCCTGGAAGTGGCGGTTGATCGGGTGGTCCTCGAAGGCCGCACGGGCGCCGCAGGCGATGAACAGCTGCTCGATCACCTCAGTCGACACACGAACAGCCCGCGCCGAGTCATTTCGGAAGTGAACCCGTCGGTCGAGCGGGATCTTCTCCCCTCGCTGCAGATAGCCAGCCATCTCGTCGAAGTTCCGGCGCAAGGTCAAGACCTCGCGGTCGAGCACGGCGGTTGCTTCAGCAGCCACCACGCTATTGGTGAACGACTCCTTGGCCTTGCCGCCCGTCGCCTGAGACACCTTGTTCTTCATGAAGTCGACGTAGGAGTCGAGCGCACCGAAGGCGGCACCCACCGCGGGTGTGGAAACCGAGCGAACGTGGATCTGGCCGAAAGGGTACTTGTAGACGGGCGATGGGTTGATCTCGTTGCCCGGACTCTGCTGCCTGAATCCGTCCGAGAACTTGTGCATGCGGTGGTCCGGAACGAACGCACCGTCGACCACGACATCCTTACTGCCTGAGCCCCGCAGCCCCGACACGTGCCAGTTGTCGATGATCTCGTAGTCGGCGCGCGGCACTAGGAATGTGCGCATGTCCGGTGGCTTGCCCTCTTCGTTCGGCACGAACCCACCGAGGAACACCCAATCGCAGGCATCGCAGCCACTCGAAAACGACCAGCGGCCGCTGAGCTTCACCCCGCCGTCGACCCATTCGGTCTTGGCGACGGGCATGTACGACGAGGAGATCAGCGCCTTCGGGTCGTCTGCCCACACCTCGTCTTGGGCCTCAGGTGCAAAAAGCGCGAGCTGCCAAGAGTGCACATTCAGCACGCCATAGACCCAAGCACTCGACGCACAGCCCCGGCCGAGCTCGAGCTGCAGATCGAAGATAATCGACGGGTCCATCTCGTAGCCGCCGTACCGTTTGGGCTTCACGACGTTGAAAAAGCCAAGCCGGTGGAAGTCCTCGATCGTCTCGTCGGGGATCCTGCGTAGCTCCGCTGCCTTCTTGGATCGCTCCTGCAGGGTCGGCGCAAGATCGCGGGCCCGCTGAATCAGCTCTTCGCGTGTCGGCATGGGGCTCTGCTCTCCGTCCATTCTCGTATCTCCGGTACCATCGGCTGGAGGCCGCCGGCGTTCAATGGTTCATGAAGCCACGGCTTTACAGATGGGCCACCTCAGGCCATAAAGTAGAACGTGTTCTAGCCCACGAACTGGGACATGTCCAGCGGGCCTATGCGAACATAGGGCTCAGCCTGGGACCCGGAAAGGACGCTGTTGCATGCCGATACCGAGTGGCCTCAAAGCCATCGATCTGATGATGAACATCCCCGACGGGGACCCCACCGCCTGGTACGAGTTCATCAAGCCGCTGCTGCTCGACGAGGAGAGTCGCAAACAGTTCAAGATGCCTGCGCAGTATATGTTCAAGGACATCCCGCAGATCGGCGAACAGAAGGACTATGTCGGGTACGCGATCGGCGAGATGGACAAGTGGGGCATCCAGCAGGCGATGCTCGGTATTTCCGGTCCCAACTCGACCAACCTCGAAGCATGCCGCGACCACCCGGACCGCTTCTTCCCTTCGTACGGGGCGAACCCGAACAACGGGATGGAGGAGGTCCGAAAGATCCGGCAGCTGCACAAGGAGCACGGTCTCAAAGCTGTAACTGGCTTCCCGTCCGGGTTGTGCCCACAGGTTCCCCTCAACGACAAGAAGTACTACCCGATCTACGCGACTTGCGTGGACCTGGATATTCCGATTTGCGTCTGCGTTGGGGTCCCGGGTCCGCGCATTCCGATGGAGCCGCAGAAGGTCGAGCACATCGATGAGGTGTGTTGGTTCTTCCCCGAGTTGAAATTCGTCATGCGCCACGGCGCCGATCCCTGGGTCGACCTCGCCGTGAAGCTGATGCTCAAGTACCCAAACCTCTATTACAGCACCAGCGCCTTCGCGCCGAAACACTACCCAAAGTCGATTATCCACTACGCGAACACGCGCGGCACCGACAAGATCATGTACGCCGGCTACTTCCCGATGGGCTTGTCGCTCGAGCGCATCTTCACCGACATGCAGAACGTGCCCTTCAAGGACCACGTCTGGCCTAAGTTCCTACGCGAGAACGCGATACGCGTGTTCAACCTGGACGCATAGGAGCTTTTGGGCTCCCTTGCCTGATTCCACGCAGTCGTTGACTCTGGAGCACCGGGCCCTAGACTCTTGCGAGTGCACCGGTTACCCGTAGTGCAAGGTCGGGCCGCCGTCCGTGGAGATTGGCCGCCCCGACCCGATGGCTTTGATGCGATTCCGCTCCTTCGCGATGCGGGAGGCCGCCAGTATACGTACTTGCGTTTGAGCGTGACCGACCGCTGTGATCTTGCGTGCGTCTATTGCATGCCGCCGAGCGGCGAAGAGCATCACGCCTTGCGGCAAGAGCTGCTAACGTTCGAGGAGGCGGCGCGGCTGGTGTCGGTGTTTGCGTCGGCAGGCATTCAGCGCGTTCGGTTCACAGGCGGCGAGCCATTGGTGCGCAAAGACATCGTCCGGCTCGTGGACTTGGTGTCGCGACGTACCAAGGTCGAGAGGCTGGTCATGACCACCAACGCGACCCGTCTCGACGAGCTCGCGCAGCCGCTCGAGGCGGCAGGCCTTCATGGTGTGAACATCTCGCTCGACACACTGGATGCGGACCGCTTTGCACAAATCACGCGCGGCGGAGATTTGGGGCGTGTTTTGGCGGGCATCTACGCGGCGCTCGATGCGGGCTTCGAGGTGAAGCTCAACACGGTGCCGCTTCGCGGCCGCAACGACGATGAGCTCAATCGCATCGTGGATTTTGCTTGGTCACTCGGCATAACACCCCGCTTCATCGAGCTAATGCCGCTCGGTGAGGGCGCCAAATTGCCGCAGAGCACACGGATGAGCTCCGCCGACGTGGCCGACGCACTCGGGGAGCGCGTCCTGCACGCGGCGGCAGCGGGTGTCGAAGGACACGGTCCTGCGAAGTATTTGAAAGCACGCGACGGGTCTGATCGTCGAGTGGGTTTCATCACGCCGATCAGCAATGACTTCTGCGACACTTGCAATCGTGT
>JAFDAJ010000355.1 GCA_019313915.1 Deltaproteobacteria bacterium | reverse complement strand
TGCCAATGTTCGCGCGTCTTGAGGTGGAGCTCAATGCGTTCTCGGGAGGGGATGTTGATGCCGATCCCATGAAGATCGGGGTCGAGAGCCCAAACCCCAAGCACGTCTTTGCAGCCGACGTGCTTGGTGATGGCGTCGTAGACCTGCGGTCGTTCATGCCTGCATTCAGACACTACGTGCACACCCCCTCCGCGCGCCTCGGACGTGCGCCGCGCGAGAATCGGCTCGACTTCCTGCGCCGCCTGCGCGAAGCGCACGGCAAGGTCGTGAGGACCAGCATGCACGTGCATCTGCGTGATGAGAGGCTGCCCGTCATCCGACGCACCTGCCCAGATCGCCGCCGCGCATCCAAGGCCACGATCGAGTGCCTCGCCACCCGCCTCGAGCAGGTTGGGCAACCATTCGGCCGCGCCCAACTGAATGTTGTATGCTGCCTCGGCGAGGTCGATCGCCGTGCTCTTTGTGCGGTCCATGCTGGGGACATCTGCACGGCGCGTGCCAACCGAAAGCGCAGCGAATCGAGCCCGCCTGGACAGCGCTTACGAGCCAGATGGCGACGACCGTCGTCGGTCGCTGACTCACGCCGTCAGCTGCACAACGTCGTTTCCTCGGTCGACGAGCTCGCGCTCGCCTGCGACGGTGTTTGCGACGCCCTCGACGCCTGGTCGACCGCCCGCGCGGGGCCTCTGAGTTTTTGCTTGACCAAAATCCAGTGATCGGATGAACATTGCCGCCTCGCCGAAACGTTCGTGAATGGTGGAGACGGCATGTTGGGCTGGCATCTGAATAGGGATCGCCGGTGCCCGTCCACGGCGAGAATGGAGTATCCGATGAACCGCAAAGCAATCTTGGCTTCTCTGGCAGCGCTTCTCATCTTCCCCGCCTTTGCAGCGATTTCCCATGCTGACTTCAGCAGCTTCGTCAACAACGTAAAGAAGGACCAAAAGGAGCAAAAGGAGCAAAAGGAGAAGGCAAAAGCCGCTCCACAGCCGAAGCCAAAGCCTCAAAAAAAGACCAAGAGCAGCGGCTTTTCGATGACCATGACGAAGCCTGCGCCGAAGGCCACCGGCGAGTTTCCGCGCGGTTCGGCGGAGGCGGACTATGCGGCGATCTACCGCGCATATCTCGCGTCGAACTACAATGCCGTGAACGTCGACGCGGTTGCGGTGGACTACTACGAAGTATTCGCGGTCCCGCCCGGAAAGATCGGAGGCAACTCGCCGAGCGCCGAGTGCCGCGCTTACTCGAAGCAGTGGAAGGCCGCCAAGAGCACCTCGACCACGCGTGGGCAGTTAACCAACGAAGCCCGGGTGACCTTCCAGCCGGGGCTCCGGAAAGCCCGCTCCGCCCCAAAGACGGTGAAGATCAAGATGCAG
The DNA here is from genome assembly GCA_019313915.1 of Deltaproteobacteria bacterium. Lineage (GTDB taxonomy): Bacteria > Myxococcota_A > Polyangia > Polyangiales > Houyiibacteriaceae > SG8-38. The sequence goes on along the minus strand of JAFDAJ010000355.1, from coordinate 975 downwards.
ACTACGGGAACGTTGGGGCCATACGACCGCAACGCCAAGGCGTTCCCTGTCAAAGTGCGGAGCGTGAGGCCGTACTTGCGAGCACCAAGGTCCATCTGTCAGGCGACCGACCACGCGACCAAAGGTAGGAGCTTGGCTCCACGCGGGACGTTCAAAGTGGACATTCAGGGCGGGAACGCAGATCGGATCACGACCCTGCCCATGTCGCAGGCGCGCGCCGATGCGTATCTGAGGTCGCACCCGAAGCGTGATGTCGACTTCGTCGTCCAGGCCGAGGTTGGGCCGATTCATGCTTTGAACGGGCAACTTCAGCCGGCGCCAGTACGCTTCACGAGCGCCAAAGCTGTGGACCCAAAGAACGGTCGCACTGTGGGTAATTATACGAGCAGGGCGTTTTCAGGGGCGGCCGTGGCTGGGCTGACCGGTCAGGGCGCCGCCTCTCAAGCGGATCGCAGCTCCGAGGTGTGGGGTTCCTCGGACGAGGCTACGGCCGCGCCAGTGGCGAGTGCTCCTACGCCGTCCGCCGCTCCGCCACCGCCCGCTGCCGCGTCGGCGTCCGCTGCCGCGCCGTCCGCCGCTGCTACCGCTGCCGCCTTCCCTGCTTCCACCGAAGCCGCTCCGAGCGGAAAGACTTTCGAGAAAAGGAAAGGCATGCCGAGCTACTATGATTTGTGGCAGATGTATATGGGTGCCCAATACGCCAGGCTGAAGCAGCCAGCCGTGGCCGTGGCGTACTACGAAGCGTTCGCCATCCCCGGGACCTCGACGGGCAGGAACTATGGCTCCAATCAGAGCTCAGAGTGCAAGAACTACCAACGACAGTGGCAAGAGGCGAGTAGCAACGAGTTCAAAAAGGCGCGGCTCATGGAGCACATCGAGGCATACTTCAGCAAGGAGCTGAACAAGGCCAAAGGTGGCCCCACCAAGGTGCGTTTTACCGGAAAGGGCGCCGCGAAGCTGGGGAACTACGACATG
>JAFDAJ010000354.1 GCA_019313915.1 Deltaproteobacteria bacterium | reverse complement strand
CGCTAGAGGCCGAGCACAGGCTGCGGCCGCGGCGCCACCAACGGCATCGCTCTTCGAAGGATCCGTCGCCGTCACAGCGTACGAGCCCGCTAACGCGTTGGTTATCACTTCCTCGCTACACGACTACACTGCACTGAAGCGTGTGATAGAACGTCTCGACGCGCCGCGGAAGCAGGTCTTCATCGACGCGGTCGTCATGGAGCTCGGTGTCGAGCGCTCCTCGGAGCTCGGCTTTGCGTTCCACGGCGGCGCAGGTGACTTCCCGACCGACGGCTCGCTCTCGCTGTTCGGGTTCAACGCTCCGTCCTCGATCGACATCACTCAGAACAATCTCACCGGCTTGGCGCTCGGTGTTCGGGGGCCGACGATCGAAAACTCACAGCAGCTGGTCGGCTTCTCGGTTCCCGGCTTCGGAGTCACGGTGACCGCACTGGCGTCTACCGGTGATGCCGACGTGCTCTCCACACCGCACATCATCGCGATGGACAACACAGAAGCCGAGATCAGCGTCGGTGAGAACATCCCGCTGCAGACCAACGGGGTTGCACCGGGCACGTTTGGAGGCGGGGCCGCATTGGGCTTGGCCGCCGCCGGCGGACAGGATCTCGGCAACCTGGCCGGCCTCTCCGGTGCGGGTGGGTTCGGCAGCGTCGCTCGCCAGGACGTAGGCACCACTATTCGGGTTACCCCGCACATCAACGCGAACAACGAAGTCCGGCTCGAGATCGAAGAAGAGATCTCCGAGCAGGGCGCGACCTCGGGCACGCTGGGCGTCGTCTCGATCAACCGTCGCACAGCGCGGACCGAAGTCATGGTGCGCGACCAGCAGACGATCGTCATCGGCGGTCTGATGCGTGACGCGATTCAGAACAAGGAAGACAAAGTTCCTGTCCTCGGCGACATCCCAATCCTGGGCGCTCTCTTCCGCAAGACGAGCAAGACCAAGCGCAAAACGAACCTGTTGCTCATTCTCACGCCCTACATCATTCGCGACCCCGGTGATCTTCGCGAAATCTTCGAACGCAAGATGCAAGAGCGGCAGCAGATGATCGATCGCTACTTCGTGTTCGGTAAAGACAAGTTCGAGCCGCACATCGACTACTCCCGAACACGAGGCCTCGTTTCGGAGATCGTCAACGAGATCGACGGTGTCGAAGAAGAGATCCTGTTGGCGCAGGCGGCAGAGCTCGAGCCCCCGCCCGATCACGTGCCACGATCACCGATCGGCGCGTATCGTCCGCAGGAGCCGGAGGAGGATGCGACTTTCGTGATCGGCCCCAATGGAGTCGAATCTACGGAGGTTGTCGAGCCCGATTCTGCCGCGCCGATCTCCCCAACGGCCGCCGACGAACAGGAAGGGGGTGGCGCGCCGCCGCCTCCGACGGATGAGCCATCACACGGCGCCGAGCCGGAAGCGACGACGGAAGCGGAAACGGCAGAGCCGGAAGCGGAAACGGCAGAGCCGGAAGCGGCAGTGGAGCCCGACCCCGCAACGGAACCGACGGAGCCCGACCCACCGGTGACCCCCGATGGTCCGGACGAGATCATCGAGCCCGATGAGCCAGCGCAAACCACCAACCCAGAAACGACGAGCCCTGAAGAATGAGCTTCGAGCAGCGCTACATCGGTGAAATCTTGGTCCGGCGCGGGGCGCTGGAGCCGGACAAGCTCGAGGACGCGCTCGAAACCGCGGCGGATCGCGCGATCGATCTCACCGATTTCCTGGTCGCAACGCACACAGTCGAAGAAGACAAGGTCGTGCGGGCCTTGGCCGACGAGGTCGGCATGGAGTTCGTGGAGAAGATCGCCACGGACCTCATTCCGGAAGAGCTCGTCGACGCGGTCCCGATCAATTTCGCCCGTCAGAACCTAGTGCTCCCCCTGACTCAAACGGACAACAGCGTCCGCGTTGCCATCGCGAATCCGCTCGACTCGTTCCCGATCGACGACCTCCGGATTCTTCTCGCGAAAACAATCATCCCGGTGGCTGCCTCGGAAGAGACGATCGACGACGCAATCAACCGCGTCTACGAGCGCAAAGACGAAACCGCACTCGCCGAGGCGAAAGAAGGCGAGGAGGTCGAGGAGCTTCGTGACCTGATCGACATGACCGACGAGGCGCCGGTGATTCGCTGGGTCAACAACCTGTTCTACACCGCAGTCAAAGAGCGCGCTTCTGATATCCACATCGAACCCACCGAGGACAAGGTCATCGTGCGGTACCGGGTCGATGGCCGGCTCATTCCTCGCAAAGAGGCGAATCGTGGGTTCCTATCCTCGATCGTGAGCCGCGTGAAAATCGAGGCCGGCCTCAACATTGCGGAAAAGCGCCTTCCTCAAGACGGCCGCATAACCAAGAAGATCGCCGGCAAGGTG
>JAFDAJ010000127.1 GCA_019313915.1 Deltaproteobacteria bacterium | reverse complement strand
TGTTATGCTGGAAGCGGTGGGGCCGTAAATCTTTACCGGCGACTAGCGCTCTGCTAGGAACTCATAGCACTGAAGAAGGCGAAGGAGCACGGCTCAAAACATGGCAAGCCCCCAGATGGTGATGTACGAGGAGGAGTTTGCCCAGGTCCAGGCCGTGACCAACAGGCTGGTTCAGGATGCGAACGCACGTGTGGTTTTCGTCATCGACAAGAACGGCCAGTTGATCAGCGCATCCGGAGACATCGGCGACCTCGATACGACTTCCCTCGCCTCGCTCACAGCGGGTACCATCGCGGCGACGGGGGGCATCGCGCAGTTGCTGCGGGAGCAGGAGTTCGCGACCCAATACCATGAGGGGGTTCGGCAGAACGTTCACATTCAAGTGGTCAGTGGTCGCGTGATTCTTGTGGTCATCTTCGATAATCGGACAAGCTTGGGGCTGGTACGGTTGCGCGTGAAGCGAGCCACCGAGCACCTGACGCGAATTTTCGAAATGGTGATGGCCAAGACGCAGGATCCCTTTCAGAATTCACCGTTCGCGGAAATAACCGATGACGACATCGACAACTTGTTCAATGACTGACTAGGAGAGGCTTAGGGGGATGTCTTTCATCAACTACTTGTCGCGCGAGATCAACTGCAAGATCGTCTACTACGGTCCAGGTCTCTGCGGCAAAACGACCAACCTGCAATACATCTACAATCGCACCAATCCGGATGCGAAAGGCAAGATGATCTCGCTCGCGACCGAAACCGAGCGAACGCTGTTCTTCGATTTCCTGCCGCTCGAGATCGGCGAGATCCGCGGCTTCAAGACGCGCTTCCACCTCTACACGGTCCCCGGCCAGGTGTTCTACGACGCCAGTCGTAAGTTGATCCTGAAGGGGGTCGATGGTGTCGTCTTCGTAGCGGATTCGCAAATGCTTCGCGCCGAGGCCAACAGCGAGTCGATGGACAACCTCCGTACCAACCTCGCGGAACAGGGCTACAACCTCGACACCATCCCGTACGTCATCCAGTACAACAAACGAGACATGCCCAACATCTCCCCGACCGAAGAGCTCCGCCAAATGCTCAACACGGGCAACGTCCCCGACTTCGACGCCGTAGCCACAACTGGCGAAGGCGTGTTCGAAACTCTAAAATCCATAGCCAAACTAGTCCTAACCGAACTAAAACGAGGCGCCGCCCGCTAAAGGGGACAGGATCTACCCCTCTAACCTCCTGATATCAGGCGGTTCCTCCTGTAAAGATCCCAACGGCGCCTCAACGCGCGGTGTGTCGGACCGATAACCCGGCATGCCGAGAACCGCACGCTCCGTCCTCCCGGGTGTCCCCCACCACGTTGTCCTTCGCGGCAACAACCGCAGGAGGTTATTCAGCTATCCGTGCGACTACAACCAAATGCTGGCTCTCATTGGGCAACAGCTGGACAGAGGCGGCGTGGCACTCAACGGGTTCTGCCTGATGACCAACCATGTGCATCTCCTTGTGACACCCGAGCGGGAATCGATCCTCGGGAAGTTCATTAAGGGATTCGCGCAGCGGTACGCACAGATCCGAAATTTTGAAGAGCGCTACTACTCGAAGGCGATTCAGTCCGAAGCGCACCTGGCCCTCGCCACCGCGTACATCGATTTGAATCCGGTTCGCGCCGGCTTGACAGAAACAGGCGACGACTATCGCTGGTCGACGTTCTCTGCCCACGCCGCATCAGAACCGGCGTCGCCGTATCTCTATCTGTGGTCCCCCAGCTCCTGGTACCTCGGCCTGGCAGACGACGAGGCCGGAAGGGCGACGGCGTACCGCGCGTGGACCGAAGAACGGTTGGCCTTGGACGAATGGAAAGATGTTCGAGGGGACCCAGCAGTTCATTCAGGGGCACCAGCAAGGAGACCCAATCGCACGCGGGCCGCCGGGTAAAACGGGGCCGTTGGGATTTTCGCTCTGGAAAGGGACTGATTCCGCGGGGTTGGAGGGGTAGAGCCTGTCCCCTATGTGATCAGGTTGAGGATTTTGTTGGGGACCCAGATTGTCTTGCGGGGGGGTTTGTCTTTTAGGTGGGTGGCTATCGGGGGGAGCTCTTGGGCGGCGGCTAGGGCTTGGGCTTCGGTGGCGTCTTTGGGGAGCGTGATTCGGGCTCGGACTTTGCCGTTGATTTGGACCGGTACTTCGATTTCGTCTTCTTCGCAGAGGGCTGGGTCGTAGGTCGGCCAGGGTTCGGCTTGGATGCTGGGCGTGTGGCCGAGCATAGCCCAGACTTCCTCGCCCAGGTGAGGGGCGAACGGGTGAAGGAGCTTGGCGAGGACATCGAGGGTGTCCGTCGGCACGCCGTCGAGCTTCATCAATTCGTTGGTGAGGACCATCATCGCGCTGATGGCAGTGTTGAATCGCATGGCCTCGATGTCTTTGGTGACTTTGCGAATCGTCTGGTGCAGCAGGCGCGTGAGCGCGTCGTCCGGTTTGGCGGCAGCATCCGCGCGCAGTGTGACGGCGAACACACGGTCGAGGAAGCGGCGAACGCCCGCGATCGAGCTGGTGTTCCATGGCTTGGTCGCCTCGAGCGGGCCCATGAACATCTCGTAGATGCGCATCGAGTCGGCGCCGAACTCGGACACGATGTCGTCGGGGTTCACCACATTGCCCCGCGACTTGCTCATCTTCTGCCCGCCCTCCCCGAGAATCATCCCTTGGTGCACGAGCTTCTTGAAGGGTTCCTTCGTGGGGACGGCCCCCTCGTCATAGAGGACCTTGTGCCAGAAGCGCGCGTACAAGAGATGTAGGACCGCGTGCTCGGCGCCGCCCACGTAGAGGTCGACGGGAAGCCATTGGTCGGCGAGGTCCGGCGAGCACAACGTGTCGGCGTTGTCCGGATCGATGAAGCGGAGATAGTACCAACAGGAACCCGCCCACTGGGGCATGGTGTTCGTCTCACGCGCAAACCACTGACCGTCTTTCTGGAAGAAGCGCCAGTCCTGCGCCCGAGCCAGAACTCCCGCCGGATCAGTCCCCGGCTCGTAGTCCTCGAGGTCGGGCAGTCGAAGCGGCAGCTCGCTTTCTTCCACGGCAATCGCCTGGTCGTATCGAATCGTGAAGTCAGCGCCTGCGCGCGGGTCCCCCTCGGTCTCCACAGGGAAATAGATGGGAATGGGCTCACCCCAGTATCGCTGCCTCGAAAAGACCCAATCGCGCAGCTTGTACTCGACACGGGCAAGCCCCTGGCCTGCCAACTCGAGATCAGCCGTGACACGCTTCTTGAAATCGGCCGTCTGCAAGCCGTCGTACTTGCCGGAGTTCACCGCAACGCCTTGCTCGACCATCGCCTCACTCAGCGGAGCCTCGGCGGGCGCACCCGTCTTGCTCACGACCTCAATGATCGGAATCCCGTGCGCAGTTGCAAATTCGAAGTCGCGCTCGTCATGCGCAGGCACCGCCATGATCGCTCCGGTGCCGTATCCCCACAGCACATAGTCCGCAATGTAGATCGGAACCTCGGCGCCATTGACCGGATTGATCGCAAGCCCACCAGTGAAGACACCGGTCTTATCTTTGCTCGCCTGCCGGTCACGCTCGCTCTTGTTCTTGGCTTGCTCGACATACGCCGTGATCTCGCCGCGCCGCTCGTCCGTAGTCAGCACATCCACCAGAGGATGCTCAGGCGCCAGAACCATGAACGTCGCGCCGAACAGCGTGTCGGGTCGCGTCGTGAAGACCTCGATGACCTCATCGTGCCCAGCGACGTCAAACCTCACCTCGGCGCCCTCGGAGCGGCCGATCCACTCCTGCTGCATGATGCGTGTGCTGTTCGGCCACTCGACCCCTTCGAGGTCCGCAAGGAGCCGATCCGCGTATTCGGTGATCTTCAGCACCCACTGCCGAAGCGGAACGCGCTCCACGGAGTGTCCTCCGCGTTCACTCACGCCGTTGATGACCTCTTCGTTGGCCAGCACAGTGCCGAGATGCGCGCACCAATTGACCGCAACCTCGCTCTGATACGCGAGGCCGCGGTTGAAGAGCTTGAGGAAGATCCACTGCGTCCATTTCACGTACTCGGGAGACGTCGTGTCGATTTCGCGAGCCCAGTCGTAGCTGAACCCGAGCATCTTGAGCTGACGCTTGAACGTCGCGATGTTCTGGGCGGTGGTGTCGCGTGGATGCGTGCCGGTGAGGATGGCGTGCTGCTCCGCCGGGAGCCCAAACGCATCCCAACCCATCGGGTGCAAGACGTCGCATCCCGTTGCCCTCGCGTAGCGCGCCATGATGTCCGTCGCGGTGTACCCCTCGGGATGACCGACGTGCAGCCCCGACCCGGACGGATACGGGAACATGTCGAGAATGTATCTCTTCGGACGGTCGGTCCCTTCAGGCGTACGAAACGTGTCGTCTCTGTCCCAGAAGGCTTGCCATTTCGGCTCAATGGTCGCTGGCTCGTAGCGCGTCATCGCGCCTGCCATAGCATGCCGGCGACAAGCCTGCGATCTATGGACAGGTGCGGAGCCCGGCGATCCAGTCGCTGAGCAGCTCGGTGCCGAACGGGTCGACTGTCGACGTTCCGAGGGACGGCATTCGCAACGCATCTTCCAAGATGAAGCGCTGCAGGATGCCAGAGCCCTGCGGGTCCCCGGGGGCGAGCCGAGCCATCCCGGCCAACTCCGGGGGGAACATCATCAGATCGCAGAGCCCTGTGTCTTCGAGAGGCACTTGGTAGCGGAAGTCGATGCCAACATCCGAGTGCACCCAGCCCCCCGGGCGATGACAATGCGCGCAGTTCGCGTCGAGGTATGCGCGCGCTTGCTCATCGAGGGTGCCCTCCCCCGCCTGCGGATTCGCCATCCTCGGCTCTGCGTTGGGATCGATTCCTTCGTCCTCACCGAGCGCCAGCATGTCGACCTCCGCCATCGCCACGAGCTGGTTCGCAACCACCCCGTCGTAATTCCGATCACGGTTGAGCTGCCCCGTCTTGGGGCCGAGCACGTCGTTGATCGCCGCGCCGTGGCAAGTGATGCAGTCCTCGTGCTCAGGGAACAGGTACTCGACGACTATGTCCTCGCCACCTTCGTGGATCGTGTATTCGACAGTCTTGCGCGCCTCGAGAAGCTCGCCCTCGGTACCCTCGTCGTTCCACTGATACGTCGAGTACTCCCACAACCCGTTCCTCCGAACCATGAATCGCGTCTCGACTGCACGTCGGCTCTGCGGGTCGCCCACTTGGAACTCGAAGCCGAACACCTTGATCAGAACGCTCCCTTCCGGAAACCCCCACGAGCCATCCTCTTCGACGGCGATCTGCTTGGAGCTCGGCACGACCATATAGCGCGGCTTGAACGCTCCGTCGGTCCACAAGGCCGAGTTGACGTCGTAAGGGATCAGATCCGGACCGGGCTCGAGGGTCTTGAGATCGGCGAAGCAACCGGTGTCGGAAAGGCGTGCTGGCATTCCTTCGGACACATCAGGCAGACAGGTCTGCACTTCAGGACGCGGCTCGAGCGCAGGGCCGGACGGCGCATCACCCCCACAGCTGCTCAACAGAAGAACAGCAAGGCAGGCCCCGGTATGCATACGCGCCATGGGTCCTCTGTAGCGGAATCCCAGCCCGCGTCCAAACTCCCGATACCTATCTCGGTGGGTGGGTCGCGATCGTGCGGCAAGAACCGAGATTGGAACACAATATCCCACCAGATCAGGTTGGCCCCGCAGTCCGTATCGGGGTCTGCATGACCAAGTCGGTGAGCGCTAGGTAATCGAGAAGCCGCCGTCGACCAAGACCGTCTGTCCGGTCATGAAGCGCGCTGACGAGCTCGCCAGGAAGAGCACCACCGGTGCGATTTCCTCAGGTGCGCCCCAGCGCCCGAGCGGCGTCCTGTCGATAAACGGTTTCTCGAGCGGCTCCACGCCCTTCATGATTTTGGTCATGTTGCTTTCGATCAGGCCGGGCGCGACCGCGTTGACTCGAATGCCCTCCCCCGCCCAAGTCACCGCGAGGTTCTTGGTCATTTGCACTGTCGCCGCCTTGCCGGCGCTGTAGCCAGGCACGATGGGGACGGCAAAGAATGCGCCCATCGACGCGAGATTGATGATGCTCGCACCACCCTCGAGTGTGCTCGCCGCCAACTTGTCATGGCAACTCACCGCGAGCCTGTAGGCGCCGAAGAGATTGATCGCCACGGACTCCTCGAACACATCGGGCACGGCCTCGTGCTTCCCTCCCGGGAAGTTCCCACCCGCGTTGTTGACCAGAATGTCTAGGCCATCGAGTGAAGCCGCCAAGGCCTCGATGGCTGTCTTGTCGGTGAGCTCAAGCTGGCGGTATTTGTACGCCGAAAGATCGCCGTCGTATTCGCTCGCAGACGCTCTGGTTCCGGTGATGACCACGTCCGCGCCCGCATCTGCAAACGCCTTGGAAATCGCCGCGCCAATCCCGTTCGAACCACCGGTCACCAAAACCTTGGCGCCTGAAAAGTCAAAGCTCGCTGCATTGCTCACTGGCCCACCTCTTGGTCGATGTCGATCATGACTTTGCCGCCAACATTCGGATCGGTGGCCACTTCGATCGCCTCCCCGATGCGCTCGAGCGGAAATCGGTGGGTGATCATCGCAGACAAGTCCCAGCGGGTGAGGAGCTCGACCGCGTCGGTGTAGTCGGCCGGATACTCCATCGCGCCGCGGATCGTCATCTGCTTCATCATCACCCAGAGGAAGCTCACATTGACCGATTGCTCGTGAAGCGCGACCACGGTGAGACTCGATTCGCCCTTGGCGTTCTGCAGCACGTCCGTGATGACCGAACCTGCGCCCGATGCTTCGATGTACGCGTCGGTCCCGGCCATCGGCGCCCCCATCAGCGGCGCTTCGCCATGAAGCTTCTTTAGCTCAACCCAGGGGTTCTGCTCGCCAGCGTGGATCGTGGCCCGCGCTCCGAGCTCCATGGCCAGCTCGAGACGGCGCGGCGAGAGATCGATGGCGACGACATCCTCGACACCGCGGTCCCGCAATGTGGCAATCGCCGAAAGGCCGATCGGGCCAGCGCCAAAGACCGCGATCTTGTCGCCAGGATTCACGTCAGCGCGATTCACCGCGTTCATCCCCACGCCAAGGGGCTCCGAGAGCGCGGCGAGGTGCATCGGAAGTTCGTCGGGGATCGGAAACAAGCTGCCTCCATCGGCTGCGTTTCGGACCAACAGCTGCTGCGTGAAGCCACCCTCGGACCCGCCGTTGCCGATCATGTTCCCTGACGCCGTCGGATTCAGAACCACTCGTGTTCCTGCCGCGAGGTCGGACACTTCCGCGCCGACCGACTCGATGACTCCGGAGAGCTCGTGTCCAATCGGCATCGGACGGCACAAGCCTCCCATGCGCACGTAGCGGACGTCGGTTCCACACACTCCACAGGCGGCGACTCGCACCACCGCGTCGCGCGGACCGGGCTCGGGCACCTTGGACTCGTCGAGTGCGACCTGGCCGGGCCCGTGAATGTTCGCTTGCTGAATCATACTTCCGCCTGAATGGGAAACCGTTCATAATAGAAATCAAAGCGCTTGCGAAGCTCTTCCGGGTCCACGCCGAAATCGCCTCGAAGATCGTACGCGATGCGGCCGTGCTTGCCGCGTGGGTTCTCGGTCATATACCGGTCGAGCTCCGCCCTCGCCTTGCTGGTCATTTCGAGGCCGGCAACATCGTAGATGCGCTCCACCATCGCGATGTCATCCGACATGAACTCGTGAAAGAGCACGTCGACGCTCTGGGACGCGGGCAGGAGATCGCGGTCACGCACACAAGCCCGCAAGAGCTGCTCGACTCGATCGCTCCAATAGGCGGCCACCGCTGGCGGGTCCACCTTGGTGCGCCGCATCCGGTCGCCGTAGGTCAGCATCGTGATCGCAGAGGCCACGACCGAAACCGGATCGCGGTGCGTGATCGCCACCGTCGCATCTGGAAACGTCTCGATCAGGGGCCCCAATTGCTCCAGATGCTGAGGGGACTTGAGAATCCAGCGACTCGGACCGCGCAGCCATTGCAACGCCTTGAGCACGTTCTTCATGTACGCGTAGTGAGGACGCTGGTCATGGGCGTAGTAGTAGTCGCGCCAGCGCGGAACCACTGCGAGCCACTCCGGAAGGAAGGTCGAGAAATCAAGCGCCCCGACTTCGATCTCTTCGTGCACATGGTCGGGCGTCATGTCGTGCATGTTCTTCAGAAGCGGCGCGATCTGAGCGAGCATCTGATACTCGCTCGCGCACTTCTGGTACCTCGGGTCGTGCTCCTTTGGCCCGGCAGCAACGCTGGGGTCGGGAATGGGCTCGAGACTTTCCCAATACGGAAGCGAACGCAGACGTGTATCTGCCGCGATCAAGTTGACCAGATGGGTCGTACCGGAACGAGGTAGCCCGGCAATGATGATCGGCTTCTGAATCTCGACATCTAGAATCTCGGGGTGCCGCTTCATCAGATCATGAAAACGAAGCCGGTTCGCGGCGTATCGAACCATATCCCCAAAGAACCGAACTTTGCCCATCGGTCCGAGCTCAGCGTCTTCATCGACCGCCTGACACCACACCGTCAAGCGCTCGCGAAAGTCGTCCGGGCCGAAGTCGGAAAGCCCTGTGCGTTTCGCCGCCTCGCCGAGCACCGCCTCCTCGCTGAATTCAGTCTCGACTCCGGCAAAGCCATCGATCACCATTTTTTGCATCGGCGTGAGCACCGGTGTCTTGATGTCGTCGATGTGAATATCGTTCGGCTGTCCGCTCAAGACTTGCCCTCCTTTTCCTGCGACGCCGTGAGAGTCGAACGCAGACCCGCGAGTTGCTTCCGCAGCCATTGGGTCAGCCAAAAGTTCTCGCTTTCGCCTTCGAGGCGCTCGTGCGCGGCGATCATGACCTCCAGAGCCGACCTGTTCGCCGGCGAAGCGCTGAGCACGATCTCCGCAAGGTGAATCGCTTCCAGCGTTTCACCGGCTGACAGCTTCTCCCGTGCACGGTCGGCGACCGCGTCCGCGCCGCCCGCAAGCTCGACCAAGTCTGCGTACACGCTCTTCGCTGGAACCGGATAAAGTTCGGTCGTCGAGCTGTGGTGAAACCAGCCCGCATAGTTCTCCCAAATCGCGCGCACGCTCCACGAGACCTTGCCGTAACCCTCCCCAACCTCTAGCTCCGGTGGAAGCTGGATGTCGCGCATCAGGGTGTGGATGTCCTTGCCGTGGTTCATTCCGCGGACGGTTTCGTCGTGAACGTATTGAACAGCATCCCGAAGTCGCGTCAGCTCGTCCCGAATAGTCTCCTTGCCGACGACGGGACCGTGATGGCCGGGCAGCAAAAGCTTGGGCTCGAGGTCGAGGACCCGTTCCAGCGATTCGATGAACCGCAGCGCCTCACGATAGCGGTCGCCACGAACCGTGACGAGGTTCGGGAAGTGCCCAAACAGCGCGCTGAAAAGGTTGCCGCAAAAGCAGACCTCGTGGTCTGGCAGCCAGACGACCATCGAGTCGGTCCGTGATGTCCGGTGTGGGGCGGGACTGGGCCGGGATGCCGCCACCAACGTTCTCTTGGATATGCTTCCAGGCGCGTGCGATCGCGTCGGCAAACGCAAACGCGCTGCGTGACGCCCGAAAGGCAGCAATGCGGCCATCGTCCGTTTGGTGCGGCTGGTTATGTGCCTGCGCAACGAGCTGCGTGCCCTCGTCGCGGAACAGATCCACCCCGCCGACGTGGTCGACATGACCCTGGGTGAGCAAGATGTAACGCACCGGACTGGCATCGATCGCGTCGAAGTTGCGCTTGTGCACCGGCGCCTCGAAGCCCATGCCGGTGTTGATCACGACGCGCCCTTCCGCGGTCGTAATCAGGTAAGAATTGGAAAGCCCCTCCGACAGATAGATGAAGTCGTTGATCCTCCGCGCTTCGGGTTGGGACGCCGGTTGGATTTCGAAGCCACTCGGGCGCGAACGATACAATGGTGTCGAG
>JAFDAJ010000126.1 GCA_019313915.1 Deltaproteobacteria bacterium | reverse complement strand
CGGGAGCCTCAATCCGCAGTTTGCCGCAGCGGGGCATCGTGGGGCGGCGACCGAAGCCGTGAAGCGATTGCGCGCATTCAACGCGCAGTACGACGAAGCCCTCCGGGCCTGGACCTTGGGCAAGCGCACGGTGCTCTTCCCACGAGGGACCTGGTGGATGCGCGTGCATCACGGGGCCCGGTGCGGGCCGGCGCCGTAGCGTCGACCGTCAGGACGCTTGCGTCAGTGTCAACGACGGGCACCCACCGTGACCGCGTGGCGCGTCGGTGCGCTTCGAGTGGCCCATTGCGAGGTGTGTAGCCGGGGGTGGAGGCAAAAGGCACGTCGATAGGGCTCGCAGCGGCACGCACGCCGCGATTCAGAGAACTTCGAAGGGCCCAGAGGGCGCCCCATCAAGTCGTCATGGCGCATGCGCTCGCCGCCAACCTCGGTGGGATCTTTTCAGCAGCACTGGCACGCGCAGGACTTCGAGTCGTCTGGCCCATATCTCGCGACTTAGGTAGTATCGTGCTTGAATGACGACGAGCACGCACGCTGTAGCCGTCGCGCTACTTGTCGACTTCGTGATCGGAGCGGCCAAGACGGTCGCGTTCCTGCTGACCGGCTCGACTGCGATCATGGCGGAGGTGCTCCACTCCGCGGCGGACCTTACGAATCAGATCCTGTTGGTCGTCGGGATCGTTCAATCGCGACGCAAGCCTGAACGTGACTACCCGTACGGCTTCGGTCGATCTCGCTACATATGGGCGCTGCTATCTGCGGCCGGAGTGCTGTTCGTCGGGAGTGGCGTATCGGTGGTCCGTGGGGCGCAGCAACTCTGGGCCCCTGAGCCCCTCGAGCACCTAGGCTGGGGCTTCGTCATTCTGCTCGGATCACTAGTGGCGGAGAGTATCTCGCTCGTCTTTGGGTTATCGGCCGTTCGAAGATCCGCCCGAAAGGCGGACCAATCCGTTGGGCAATACCTACGAACGGGCCCCGATCCGATGGGCGTTGCGGTGGTGCTCGAAGATGCGTCGGCTGTGATCGGCCTGCTGGTCGCCTTGACGGGGCTCGGGTTGGCCGAGCTGACAGGAAACCCCGCCTGGGATGGTGCTGCCTCCGTCGCCATCGGACTGCTGATTGGCGCGTCCGCGATCTTTCTCATCAATCGAAACCGCCACTTTCTTCTTGGTCCCGCGCCTTCCTCCGAATTGGTCGCCCGAATGTTGGCAGTGCTCGAGGAAAACCCTGTCGTCGCCCGAGTCCAAGACGTGAAGGTCTCACAACTCGGAGCCGACGCAGTCCGCTTCAAAGCCGAGGTCACCTTCGACGGCCGCGAGCTCGCTCGGCGTCTGTTGGCAGGACGGGACCTGGATGCAACCTGGTCCACACTGAATGGACCGCAGGCACTCGAGCGGCTATTGGTCGAGTTTGGAGGCCAGGTCACTGACGCGATCGGCGATGAAGTAGACCGGCTCGAGGCGGAGCTCACCCAGACCGCGCCAGAGGCTCGGCATGTCGATCTCGAGCCCGACTGACGCGGCAGCGTGTGCAATCGACCTCGGTTCCCCCTCTGGCGATCCTGCCGGTCTCACTTTGGGGCATAGCTACGAACGCTCGGCTCTGACGACAACGAACAGGGAACGACCATGACCGGCCTTGATGGGTTCGATCTCGACGATCTCATCGAGCGGTTGCGACAGCGTTTGCACCCAGACTGGGCGCTCGAAACCCGTATCAGCCAGAAGCGTTTGCACCTCCGGGGCAGAGTAGAACGTGGCCTCGCGGTAGAACACGTTGTCGAGCTGTTGATGCAGGTACTGTTCCCCTAGCTCGCTCGCCCGATCAATGAAGCCGACAAGGACCTGGCCGCCCGGGCGCAAGACCCGGCGTGCCTCCGCGAACATCCGCCGAGCATCGTCGACGAAGCAGATCGTCGTCACCGACAACACCGTGTCGAAGAACTCATCCTCGAAGGGAAGCTCCTCTGCCGTGCCTGGCCGCGTGGAGATGCCTCTCCGTGCGGCGTAGCTGCGCATGACCGGGGAAGGGTCGATGCCCCATTGCACACCCAGCGGAGCGGCGAAGCGGCCCGTGCCAACACCAACCTCGAGGCCGCGTCCGTTCCAGGGAAGCAGCGCCCGGACCGCCAAGAGCTCGGAGTAGTAGGCGGCCTCATGCCGCTCAAACCACGAGTCGTATCGCTCGTGATGGGCTTCGAATGGCACGATTCTGGGCATCGGCGGACAGCGTAGGACTCCACGACTTGCGTGTCACGCGACACTAGTGGTGACATCATTGTCTACGTGAAACACTCACCCTGGCGGATTCGCGACCGGCCGCCACGTCACGAAACCACAGCGCAATCCGGACAACGCACGCTGGCGTTTGGCGCGACCACGGTGAGATCTGTTCGTTGCGGCACCGCATGGCATCCTCAGGGCACGGAGCAAAAAGAAAGGCACCTAGCGTTTTCACCAAGTGCCCGACTTCATTGGTTGCGGGGGCCCGTTACGCACAGCGTTGTCCGGTGGAGTTCGGGGTGCCGATGGAGGCGGTGATTGCCGCGTAGTCACTTGAGAACCGAAGGAAATAGTACCTGTCGTTCCTCAAAACATTGTCCCTCGCGAGATGTTCGCCGCGATGATCGTGAGGGCGGACCGAACTCGGTCCCTCACGTGCGCCGACGGCTCGACATACCGGAGTCGAGCGCGGCCTCCGCCTTCGCCCCGCGCAGTGCGCGTAGCTCACGCTCACGCCTGACGGCCTGTGGGACCGAGACTTTGACTCAGGCTGCGCGTCGTGTGTAGCGATGATGCAGCCCGCCGACCATCGGGAGGGCGACGACGTTCCCCCCATCGTTGGATTCGCACTCACGCGGTTCGGGGGCATCCTTATCGAGCGCGAGGTGGGTCCGGAACCCATGATAGTACTCGAGGTACTTGCGCAGGATGCGCCGCAGGTGCTGCTCTCCGAGTACGATGACGTGGTCGAAGCATTCCCGCCGAAGGGTCCCGATCACGCGCTCGCAGTACGGATTTTGCCACGGGGACCGCGGCGCGGTGCGCACGGCGGAAAAACGCCGCATGAAACTCTACGGGAGAAATTATCCTAGTGAAAAACGTCCGGCTTGATCCCTAACATCACACTCCTCGACGTGAGGAGTGAGGAAGAGTTCGCCGTGAGTCATCTTCGCGGTGCCGTCCGAGTCGAGCCGGGTCAACGTAGCTTCGTGTCGCTTCCGATCGAGGCACCACCGTCGTGGTCTATTGCTCGGTCGGCTATCGAAGCGCGGCCATCGTCGAGGCTCTGCCAGCGTCCGGCGTTTCCGACGTCCGCAACCTCACCGGAGGCATATTCGCCTGGGCGAACGAGGGCCGGCCCGTCTTCAAGAACGGCCAGCCTGCAATGACCGTACATCCGTATGACCAGCTCTGGGGCTTCCTGCTTCGGGACGACCTGCACGACCAGCGGTAGCGGGACTGCCTCCCTCATCGCAGCGGGGCAGAGGCTTGTCCCACCCCCAAGCTCGCACTAGGGTCGCCCGGTGCGTTTCGATCAGGTCTCCATTTCCAGTGTCTCCCACGTCGATGGAGCCGACCGGGTCACGTCCGCGGAGCTCGAAACGAAGCTGGCTGAACCCATGCGGCGGCTCGGCCTCCAGCCTGGTTTCCTCGAAGGGGTCACCGGCATCCGAGCGCGCCGGATGTGGGGCGTCGAGTTCCAACCTTCGCAGGCGGCGACGGCGGCCGCGGAGCTCGCGATCGCGCAGGCCGGCATCGACCGCAGTCGCTTGGGAATCGTCATCAACACCTCCGTCTGCCGTGACTACATCGAGCCGTCGACGTCGTGCATCGTTCACAGCAACCTCGGCCTCGGTCCTGACTGCATGAACTTCGACCTCGGCAACGCATGCCTCGGCTTTCTCAATGCGATGGACATCGTTGGGAACATGATCGAGCGCGGTCAAATCGAATACGGGCTGGTGGTCGACGGCGAGAACAGCCGGTTCGTCGTCGAGAGCACCATCGCGCGACTGAATGATCCTGACCTCGATGAGGCGACGTTTCGCGAGAACTTCGCCACGCTCACCCTCGGCTCGGGCGGCGCGGCAATGGTGCTCGGGCGGAGTGATCAAATGTCCGTTGGTCACCGCTTCGTTGGCGGCGTGACGTCGGCGGCCACCGAGCACCATCAACTCTGTCGCGGGCAGGTCGACCAGATGCAGACCAAGAGCAAAGAGCTGCTCATTGCCGGCGTCACACTCGCAAAGCAGACCTATGCCATGGCAAAGCGGGAGCTCGGTTGGAATCCGGACGCCGTGGCCGAATACATCTTGCATCAGGTGAGTCGGGCAAACACCGACAAGCTCGCAGAGGCGCTCGAGCTTCCAACCGACAAGTTCATGCATGCCTACGTCGAGCTGGGTAATGTCGGGCCTGCGGCCGTTCCGATGGTGCTCTCCAAGGCAGCGGAAGCAGGGCGCATTCAGCCGGGCGATCGGGTGGCGCTGATGGGCATCGGCTCGGGGCTCAACTGCAGCATGTCCGAAATCATTTGGTGAGCGGCCCGTGAAGGTTTCCGACGAGCTCTATCCGTTTGAGCCTAACTGGCTAACTCTGCCGTCCGGCCATCGGATGCACTACGTCGATGAGGGTCCTCATGACGCCCCGGTGGTCCTGATGCTTCACGGAAACCCGACGTGGTCGTTCTATTGGCGACGATTGATCTCGGCGCTGCGCCCCAGTCATCGCGTCATCGCACCCGATCACATCGGCTGCGGGAAATCCGACAAGCCCGGCGATGACACGTACTCCTACCGACTCGCCGAGCGGGTCGAGGACATCGAAGCGCTGGTCGAGCAGCTCGGCCTCCGAGACGTCACGCTCGCGGTGCACGACTGGGGCGGGATGATCGGCATGGGCTGGGCGGATCGGCACCCCGATCTCGTCGCGCGCTTGCTTGTCTTGAACACCGCGGCATTTCCAATGCCTTCGACCAAGCGCCTGCCCGCTTCCCTCTGGTTGGCGCGTGACACCATGGCGGGCGCGCTCTTGGTGCGTGGGTTCAACGCGTTCGCACGGGGCGCAACGAGGCTTGCCGTCACCCGAGTCAAGCTTCCCAAAGAGGTGCGTGACGGCCTCTGTGCGCCCTACGACAGCTGGGATCACCGCCGCGCGGTGCTCCGCTTCGTGCAGGACATCCCACTCAGAGAAGGCGACCCGAGCTTCTCGTTGGTTCGCCAGGTGGGCGAGCGCCTCCATCAGTTCAACGACCGGCCCGTCTTGATCTGCTGGGGCGACCGTGACTTCGTCTTCGATGAACATTTCCTGAGGGTTTGGAAGAGCGCCCTTCCCGATGCGGAGGTTCACCAGTTTCCCGACTGTGGTCACTACGTCCTCGAAGATGCGCCGGCGGAGATCGAGGGGCTCGTGCGCCGGTTTTTGGGAATCGCCGAATGACGCTCGAACTCTCGACGGTAGCCGACGTGCTGCCGCAGATGGCCTCGACGCAGCCCGATACCACGGCCATCTTCTTTCCGACGAAGCAACGCGACGCGGCGGGCAACGTCATCTACAACAAGGTCTCGTATCGAGAGCTCGACGAGCGCAGCAGCCGAATCGCCGCCGGCCTCCACGCCGTTGGAATCGAGCGCGGTCATCGCGCCGCGCTCATGGTGCGACCGAGCCCCGAGCTCTTCGCCCTGACCTTCGGAATGTTCAAGGCCGGCGTGGTACCGGTGATGATCGACCCGGGTCTCGGCATCCAAGGGCTGAGCAAGTGCCTCGCGCGCGCGCAGCCCAGCGCATTCGTGGGAATTCCCATCGCCCACGCGGCTCGCATCGCCCTTGGCTGGGGCCGGGCGACGGTGGAGCGAACGATTACCGTTAGCGGCTGGGGTCTAGCAAAGCACACCCTGGCGCAGGTCGAAGCGCTCGGCGCAACGCGGCTCGCCGCAGGCGACCAGCCCGTGCCCACCGGCGGCGACGAAGTAGCGGCTGTCCTGTTCACGTCAGGCAGCACCGGGCCGCCCAAAGGCGTCGTCTACCGGCACCGCCACTTCCTCGCGCAGGTCAAAGCGATTCGAGAGATGTTTTCGATCAAACCGGGCGAGATCGACCTGCCTACGTTTCCGCTCTTCGCGCTTTTTGACCCGGCGCTCGGCATGACGACAGTCATCCCCGACATGGACCCGAGCCGGCCGGCCAGCGTCGAGCCGCGAAACATCATCGAGCCCATTCAGCGATTCGGGATCACGACCATGTTCGGGTCACCTGCGCTACTCAATACGGTCGGTCGGTATGGCGAGCAGCACGGCATCAAGCTGCCGAGCCTGCGTCGTGTGATCGCGGCCGGGGCGCCTATGCCCGGGCAAACGCTCGCCCGTTGGCATGCCATGTTGCCCGACGACGGCGATGTGTTTCCTCCCTACGGCGCCACCGAATCGCTTCCAGTCGCCTGCCTGCCGGGACGCGAAATCGTCGCGAAGACCTGGGCCGAGACGGAAAAGGGAGCCGGGGTTTGCGTCGGCCTCCCGGTCCCCGACATCGAGGTGAAGGTGATTCGCATCAGCGACGACGCGATCGCAACCTTTTCCGACGATCTCGAGCTCGAAGACGGCGAGATCGGCGAGATTGCGGTCCGCGGCCCGATGGTGACCGAGGCGTACTTCGCAGATGAACCCAATACGGCGCTATCGAAGATCCGAGACGGCGACTTCATCTGGCACCGCATGGGCGATGTCGGTTGGCGCGATCGCGAAGGGCGCCTTTGGTTCTGCGGCCGCAAGAGCCACCGCGTGCTCGTCGATGGCGCGACGATGTTCACCGTCCCATGCGAGAAGATCTTCGATGCACACCCGGCCGTCTATCGTTCCGCGCTCGTCGGTCCCCGAGGGCTGCCGACGCTCTGTGTCGAGCTCGAGCCTGGACAGCGCTCGGCAGACTGGCCGGAGATCGAGCGGCAGCTCCGCCACATCGCCCAGGCACATCCACAGACGAATCGCATCTCGCGCTTCGTCCGGCACCCGAGCTTCCCGGTCGACATCCGGCACAACGCAAAGATCGGACGCGAAAAGCTCGCAAAATGGGTTGAGGCCAAAGGTCCATCATGACGGTCCTCGTCACGGGTGGCGGAGGCTTCATCGGCCGTTCGATCGTCCGGGCCATACTCGATCGGGGTGAACGCGTGCGCGTGCTGTGTCGGGGCGACTATGCCTTGCTTCGCGAATGGGGTGTCGACCTTCAGCGGGGCGATATTCGCGACCACGATGTGGTGGCGGCGGCGGTCGAGGGATGCGACGCCGTCTTTCACACCGCAGCCCACATCGACCTATGGGGCCCCTACGAAACCTTCTTCGCCGTGAACACGCTGGGGACTCGCCACGTCATCGACGCGTGTAAGAAGCATCGGGTTCCAAAGCTCGTCTACACCAGTACGCCGAGCGTCGTGCACTCAGGAGACGCCGTGTCGGGCGTCGATGAGTCCGCGCCCTATCCTTCCCAGTTCGAAGCGCACTACCCAGCGACCAAGGCGCTTGCGGAGCAAGAGGTCTTGGCCGCCAACAGCGAGGCGCTATCGACCGTCGCGATTCGACCCCATCTGGTCTGGGGCCCGGGGGACAGCTCGGCCCTGCCACGGCTGGTCGCCCGCGCCAAAGCCGGGCGTCTACGGATGGTCGGGCGGCCGCAGCGGATCGACACGACCTACATCGACAACGCGGTCGCAGCCCATCTCTCGGCGTGCGATCGACTCGCGCCGGGCTCCCCGGTCGGGGGCAAGGCCTACTTCATCACGCAGGGAGAGCCGCTCGAAGGCCCGACGTTCATCAACGACATGCTCGACGCCGCTGGCCTGCCGCCCGTCACGCGAACCATTCCCGTCCCCGTCGCCCGCTCTGCCGCCGCCCTGGCCGAGGCGGTCTGGAACACTTTCAAACTGCACTCCGAGCCCCCGGTGACCCGTTTTCTGGTGAGCCAACTCTCGACCGCGCATTGGTACGACATTTCCGCAGCCCGCCGGGACCTCGGTTACGACCCCAAGGTCAGCTACGCAGAAGGCATGGTGCGGCTCAAAGCGTGGGCCCAAATCCAAACCTGGTAGCGGTTCGTCGAGCTAACGCTCGAGCAGCGAAGC
>JAFDAJ010000125.1 GCA_019313915.1 Deltaproteobacteria bacterium | reverse complement strand
CACCAATGGCATCGTGATCGCCTCGAACGTAGGCGCGCCAAGCAGTGTTGGTAAACACCTGGGAATCTTCATAGGCGCCCATCGCTTCGGCGATGCGCCCGTAGGTGATCTCCGATGACTCGAATGCGGCTTCGAACTCGGGGGCCCACCGGCCATCCTCCGTCAAGCGACTCTCGAGCGCTGTGCGAAGCTCTGCGTTGCTGCCGTCCGCCACAAACTCAAACCCGCGCATCTCCTCGGGCGAGGTGACGGGGAAACGCGACTGCGCTTCGGAAATGGAGTCGCCCGCCTCTGCATCTACGGTTCCGTAGGCGCTGTCGGGAGTTCGGATGCCACCGTCCGCGAGGTTTTCGACACGCGAATCCCAGAACAATCCCTTTTCCCACAGTGCGAGATTGAAAGTGGTCGGCGCGTTGCGTGGCACGGTGAGGTCGCCGTCCGGGTGGGCGCGGCCGGGCCCGAGCAAATCGGGATCGACAGCACCGGCGCCGATCGAGAGAGCAAGCCCGTCGCCGCCGCCAAGCACTGGATGATGGCAGGACACGCACGCAGAGTCCCGGTCGCCGCCAAGGCTCTTACTAAAGAAAAGCTTCCGGCCCAACACCGCGACGGGGTCGTCGATGCTCGGAAGCTCGAGACCGTCGGCGGGATCACCTGTGAGGCCGTTTTCCTGGATCAAGCGTCGTAGCGCCTGGTCGGTTTCACTACCGGGGTCCGAGCTCGAGCTGTCGCACCCCGCCACCACACATAGGCAAAAACCTAAAACAAGCCAATCTCTCATCAGTCCCTCCCTCGTAGCCCTCAAACCCAAGAACCGTTTTCTTAGCACGCCAACCAAAAAGCGACAGCCCAGTCATTCAAACGAGAAGAGAAGGAGGACGGTCTCCTTTTTCAAAGGGTTAATTTCCTAATTTGACAATATTATGTCTTTCTGACAAGATAATTGTCATGCAGTCGCAGGAGCTTTTTGGTGAGACTCGACTGCTGTTTTTCGCCTTGAAGCAATGGTCGGAGACGCTCCATGCCGAGCTTGGCGTGACGGCTGCCATGCGTGGAGTGCTCGAGCTCATCCTCCTGGGCGGGCCTGCGACCGTGCCCGGCATGGCCAGGGCGCATGGGGTGTCGCGCCAACACATCCAACAACAAGTCGACGCACTCCGCGAGCGGGACTTTGTCGAGCGCCAAGACAACCCAGCCCACAAGCGGTCTTCGATGATCGCGCTGACGGACAAGGGCCGCGCGCTAACCCAGAACATGCGCGCTGAGGAGCTCAACACACTGTCGCGCATGCAAGTAGGCGCGTCGGACAGCGCAGTGTTGGGAGCCGCACAGGTGCTCTCGGCATGGCGCACAGCCCTTCAACGCGACACGGCGTCGCGCTTGTAGGCTCGGTGAGTTGATCGTAGGCCTTTGCCTATGGGTCTGATCTACTACGCGATCCCTTTCTTCCTGGGGACGCTCTTGCTCGAGCACTGGCTCGTGTACCGAAGGGAGCAAAAGGAAGGCGCGGATACGAAGCTGGCCGGTGTCACGACCAAAGATTCGGTCGCGAGCGTCACGATGGGCCTCGGCTTCTTGGCCATCAACACGGTCCTCGCGCTTCTACCGTTCGCCGTCCTGGCGTGGCTGTATCAGTTCCGGCTGTTCGACATTCCGGTGGTGTGGTGGTCGTGGGTGCTGCTGCTCTTCGCCGAAGACTTTTGTTACTACTGGTTTCACCGGCTGCATCACGAGGTGCGCACACTCTGGGCCGCGCACATCAACCACCACTCGAGCACGTATTACAATTTCTCCACTGCCCTCCGGCAGTCGTGGACGACCCCATTCACCGGCTTCATCTTCTGGGCCCCGCTGCCTCTACTCGGGTTTCCCATTGAGATGATCCTCATCCAGAAGTCGATCAGCCTGGTCTATCAGTACTGGCTCCACACCGAGCTCATTGGGAAGCTCGGCTGGTTTGGCGTCATCTTCAACACGCCTTCACATCACCGGGTCCATCACGGACGCAATCCGATCTACCTCGACCGCAACCATGCGGGCATTTTCATCATCTGGGACAAGATGTTCGGCACGTTCGAGCCCGAGGGCGAGACCCTCGACTATGGGCTCACCAAGAACATTCACACGTATAACCCGGTGCGGATCGCCTTCCATGAATGGGTGTCGATGCTCAAAGACGCATGGAACGCCGAGACGTGGCGAGGGCGCTTCGGCTATCTCGTCATGCCGCCAGGCTGGACGGAAGACGGTAGCGGCAAGACGTCACACGCCCTGCGAAGAGAGTACCTCGTCGAAAAGTCGGTCTGACCCCTCTCATTCGAACGAGTCGGTCCGAACCGCGTTCGCTTCGGCCTCGTCGATGTCGAAGACGAGCGGGATGGGCTGGTTTTCCAAGTACGGGAAGATCAGATCTTCGTAGTTTTCCGACTCGAGATGGCCCGACTGACCGCCCGGAAGCTGGATAGAGCACGATGGCCCCTCGGGCAACGCCTCGCACACGAAGCGGGTCGAAGCGCCCCACGTCTGAACAAACGGCTCGCAACCGTCATCCACACACGTCTGCGGATTGGGATAGGCGACGTCCACGGTGTAGAGGCCGCCGTCGTTTGCGAAGAGCGGATCATCGAGAGCCGGGTTGTCGTAGGTCTGGTCGCCCAGCAGCCCTCCGACATCGGAAAGAAGACGCAGCCCGTGCAGGCGCCCCCACGCCCATTGCTCCTCATTGGGGCCCAACCATCCATCCAGGAAATCGCCGACCTTTGCGAGCGACTCTCCCATGACTTGGTACTTGGTCTCGACCTCCATCGTCGCTGGATTGTCCCAGAAAATGTCCCTTTGATCCTCGGGGACGCTGAGCTTGGTCGGGTCGACGATGGAGAAGTACACCGCACCGCTCGGAGAACGAGCATCGGTGTCGTAGTAGGCGCGCGCAAACTCGCTTTCCTCTATACGGGACCGAAGCTCGTCGAGGAGCACGTGAAAGGCCGCACAGCCAGCAGATGCGAGCAACTCATCGGCATCGTCTGACAAGCCCGAGTCCCAGTACGGCCCGGAGAGCCCCGTCGGGCACTCGAAGTCCCATGCCTTGAGCGCGTCGATCACCTTGAGGCCATTCACGCCGGGAAGCGTTTGATCGTCCTCGGCGATCTCGATCATCTTCGGCACCATAGCCTCTCCGATCAACGAGTACACGTCGCTGATAATCTGGTCCATGGTGCCGGTCGTGTGCTGGTCGTCGATGCCTTCGATCAGCTCCACGATGCGAACGAATCGATAACCGGAGGCCGCGGACACTTGATACGGCGGATGGCTCGCGCCACCCGGTAGCGTCGTGGGATCACCGTCGAGGAGGGCCCCCGTCATGTCGTTGTTTGCAGTCGCAATGTAGCCCTGCGGTGGGTTCATTGCCTGCGGGAGCTCTTGAAGCTCGAAGTAGTCATCCCACTCATACAGGCCGCCACGACCATCGAGCGGGAGCCAGGATGGCGCCGCACCATCGAGGCCCGTTGCCCAGATTCGTTTTGGAAGGTGGTTGTAGGGGAACCACCCGATGCTTCCGGCGGTATCGATGACGACGACGTTCTGGCCGACCGTCGTGATCAGCTCGAGCGCCGTGCGGGCCTCCTCGACCGTGGTCGCACGATTGAGCTCGGTGAGAAAGTTGATGTCGGTGCCGACCTCTTGTGCTGTCCAACGCAGAGTGAGCGCGACGTCGTCCTCCGGGTTCTCAGGCTCGGTCAACGAGATGTCGCGAACCGGTCCGTGATGTGGAACGAAAAGGAGGGGCGGCCCCTCGCAGCCGTCTCCGTCGCAGAAATCGTAGGTCGACCCATCACTGAGCGTGGCGCTCCAGGGGACACGGAGAAAATCGACTTCGTTGCCCTCGAACATGACTCCCGTGGCATTTCCCTCGCCATCGCGAACGACTTCCTCGATGTAGACGTCCGTGAAGTCCATGTTGGTCGTCGTCATGCCCCACGCGATGTCCTCGTTTTGTCCGATGAGGACCCAGGGCAGACCTGCAAACGTGACTCCGGCGCTGTGGTAGTCGCCGTCACCGTTGGTCTTGGCGTCCATGTGCGCGAGATACCAGGTGGCTGGTTGCGTCATGCCAAGGTGCGGATCGTTCGCAAAAAGGGCATTGCCGCTGGTGCTTCGCGAGCCCGAGACGACCCAGCTGTTGGATCCGACATCCTCGCCGAGCACGCCTGCACCAATCAACATGTGCCGAAGCTCGTCGACGCCTTCCAGCATGTCAGCAGCCCGGCCGAGCGATGCGGCTGGGTTCAAGGGCCGGTCGGGGCCGCACATCGCGAGTTTCGATGCCGCCTTGGCGCCCGAGGGGCTGGGCGGCACCCAATCGGAAGGCAAGATCGACGACTCGAGGAGCGGACCTCGATTCCACAGGTCCGCGAACTTCGCATCGTCGCCGATTTCCGCGCGCGCCTTTCCTGCATTGATGATACTGGTCTCGTCGTTCGTGAGGCTGTCGATCAACGCGATGATTGAAGCCATGCAGTCTTGTGGCGTCCACTCGGGAACGTCTTGCGGATCGTAATCGAAGAACTGGCCCTCGAACTCGCGCGGGAAGATCGCGTCGGGATCGCCGGCCTTGAGCTCTTCGAGCCATTTGTTGACACCCGCGCTGTAGGCCTCAAACAGGGCGAGCGTCTTTGGAGATGCCTCCTGAACCAGCTGCTCTTCGAGCGGCCCGCCTTCCCGGTTGGAGAAGCCGGCGCGGATGTCGGCGAAGTCGTCTATGAATAGCGGCCACGGGATCAAGATGTCGGCGAGGCGGCCCGTCGAAAACCGTCGGCGGATGTCCATCTGCACGAAGCGTTCGGCGGCGTGGTAGTAGCCGAGCGCCATCGCACAGTCCTCATCCGTGGCGCAGTCAGCGTTGAAGACGCCATGCTCGTCGAAATAGACAGTTGCATCGGGAGGCCATTCGAGATCCCCGATGGTGCCGCCCGTACCACCCGTGCCACCTGTGCCACTGCTGTCGCTACTGCTGCACCCGGCGGTTGCAAGACCAAGAACCAGAAGACCAAAAGCTAACTGACGCATAACGGACTACCTCGCTGAAACGGGAAGTGGAACGGGCGAGACCATAACCCCTCTGGTGCCAAAGCCAAACTGCGAAAGTCGTTACAAGAGCGCACGATGTTCCGCGCCGGACACGACTCACCCCAAAGGTGGGTGCTAGGATGCGCAGGAGATGAGTCTGATCAAACAGCGTTTTGCGTCGTGCCTCTTGTGTCTGCTCGCCGCGTGCAGCGGGAGCGGGGTGCCCATGGCGCCGCAGAGATCACCGCACTTCGACGCGGTGAGCAAAGAGATTCAGCTCGGTGGGACGGTGTACGCGTACGCTGACATCGAAGGTGACGCGGAACGCGCAGCAGACTTCCTTCTCAACCTGCTGCGCGACCTGCCGGGCCTCGTGCCCCAAGAGGGCGCACACCGGCTCAACCCGACGACCCTCGTCCGGATCCTGGGCCTGCACAACGTTCGAGCGATCGGCCTGAGCTCCTACGAGACCGGGGCGCTCTATCACAACCGCAGCTTCATCCATCACGATGGATCTCGAGAAGGACTCCTGAAGTTGTTTGGGGCCGAACCGGCCGCCTTCGACCTGCTGACGATCGCACCACAAGACGCCGACCTGGTCTGGGAACAACAACTGGACGTTCGCGCGTTGGTAAACATCGTCCGGTCTCTTGGCGAGCTTGGTGTCGGCGTCACGCCCCAAGATCTCGACAAGGCGCTCGGTGAACCCGTTCTCGGGCTCGACATGACGTTGGGCGCCATCCTCGAGCGCTTGAATACGACGGCGGGCCTGATCCTCGCGGTGGACGAAAGCCGTCCACTTCGCATCCCGGGTGAATCGTTCTGGTTCCCCTACACGGATTTTCTGTTTCGCATCGACGGGCTTGGCGAGCTGGCGGACGCGATCGCCGACAAAGCGGACTTCGATCCGTTCATTGAGTCGGAGCGAACCGAACAATGGCTAACCATTCGGCCTGCGATCCGGCTTCCACCGCCGTGGAACGCGTATGAGCCATCGGTGCTCAAAGAGATCGCGACAGGTCGCATGTACATCGTCAGCTCTCCCGCGTTCCTGAAGGGGTGTCTCTCGACGACGGGCGGCGTGACGCAAAGCGCGGACTTCATTCGCGCGTTCGAGCAGCTTCCGATGACCGGCAACGGGCTGATGTACTTCTCGCCACGGATGACCCGGCAAATGCACGCGGTGCTCGATCGCGTGATCGAAATGAAGGGCTCGTCCGTCGCCACCAGCATCGCCCGCTTCTTCCTTCCGGACGTGGGCTATCCGATGGGCTGGGTGGCCAGAAACGTCGTCGACGGCCTTCTCATCACGTCAAACTCGCCCTCGTCACACAAGTCGACACTACTCACGCTGGGCTACGCGGCGTTGCTCCCGGCTGCCGTCGTAGTCGGGGCTTCGTTCCTCGAGCACTTCGAGGTCCGAAAGCCGCCAGCAATGTGACCCGGGGCAAGGTAGTTTCCGGTGCGGAGGTGAAGCCATGACTCTGTTTGTCACCAAACGCGAGACGCCCATCGGCGAAGTCGTCGCCCGCCGAAGTGAGCGCGGGCTCGTTTCAATGGGTTTCTCGGACGGGAAGAACGACGCGGCTGGAGAGCCGGTCGATCCGGATCCCACGGTCGGCGACGCGATCGATCGCTACTTCGCAGGCTCGGCCGAGGCGCTCGACGGGCTCGCGGTCGATGCTCCGGGCACCACGTTGCAGCAGCGCATCTGGCGTCTGTTGCGCAGCATTCCACCGGGCGAGACCCGATCGTACGGGGAGCTCGGCGCACAGGTCGGCACGTCGGGCCGCGTGGTGGGCAACGCGATGGCCGCCAACCCGGTGTGCTTGGCCCTTCCCTGCCATCGTGTGATCCGCAGCAACGGCACCTGGCAGGGGTACGCCTACGGAAGCCATCGCAAGCGCTGGCTCCTAGAGCACGAAGCAGAAAATAAGAACGCCGAGTGGACCGGCTGATCCACTCGGCGGGTAGCAAGCAAGCTTCGGCCGCTAGTTGCGCGGTAGCGACGAATCCCCAAGCAAAAGGCAAGCACTAGAAGAAGAAGAACATCCGGCGAACCGGCCTTGGCGCATCCCCCCGACGCGAGCGCCAAGTTGAACAATTACACACTAACAACGGATTCATGCAGTTTCAACGGATGAGCTGAAAAACGATTTTCGGCTCGATCCGGCTCGAATCCTTGGACTTTCCAGGCTAATCCGGAGCTGGCAGGTCGGAGCTCCCCATGAGGAAGGTATCAACCGCTTGGGCGGCGCCCCGACCCTCGGCGATGCCCCAGACGACGAGGGACTGGCCGCGGCGGCAGTCGCCAGCGGCGAAGACGCCCTCGGTGCTGGTGGCGTACTTCCCGTAGTCCGCTTTGAAGTTACTGCGTGCGTCATGCTCGAGGCCAAGCTGCTCGGCGAGGGTGTCCTCCGGACCGAGGAAGCCCATCGCCAAGAAGACCAGGTCCGCGCCGAAGATCTCTTCGGAGCCGGGCACTTCGCTCATCTGCCAGTTGCCTTGCGCGTCCTTCGTCCACTCCACGCGCACGGTTTCCATGCCGGAGACGTTTCCGTTGCCGTCGTCGAGGAAGCGCTTGCTGAGCACACAAAACTCGCGTGGGTCTTTGCCGAACTTCGCTTCGGCCTCTTGATGCCCGTAGTCCACCCGGAAGATGAGCGGCCACTCCGGCCAGGGGTTGTCGGGCGCGCGTTCCGCTGGCGGCTTGGGCAAGAGCTCGAAGTTGACCAGCGATGTGCAGCCATGACGAATCGACGTCCCGATGCAATCGGTGCCGGTATCGCCGCCACCGATGACGATCACTCGTTTGCCCTTGGCGCTAACGTACGCTCCATCTTCGAGCTTGCTATCCATCAGGCTCTTGGTGTTCTTGAGCAAGAACTCCATCGCGAAGTGGACGCCTTGCAGCTCGCGCCCAGGGATGAGGATCAGAGCGTCGTTTTCGCTTCGAACTTTCTGAGCATCCTTGTTCACGCCGACGTGCGCATTCGTTACGAACTCCACGCCTTCCGCGCGCATGATGTCTAGGCGCCGATCCACCGTGCCCTTGTCGAGCTTCATGTTCGGGATGCCATAGGTGAGCAGACCGCCGATCCGGTCATCGCGCTCGTAGACCGTCACGCTGTGACCAGCTCGGTTGAGCTGCTGGGCGGCGGTGAGCCCGGCTGGACCGCTGCCAATGATGGCCACCTTCTTGCCGGTCCGCTCGACCGGAGGCTGGGGCTGAATCCAGCCTTCCTCGAAGCCCTTGTCGACGATCGCGCACTCGATGTTCTTGATGGCGACGGCAGGCTCGTTGATACCGAGAACGCAAGCGCCTTCGCACGGAGCCGGGCAGACGCGCCCGGTGAACTCCGGGAAGTTGTTCGTCTTGTGCAGACGATCCAGCGCCTCGCGCCATCGCCCGTGGTAGACGAGGTCGTTCCACTCGGGGATGAGATTGTCGATCGGGCAACCGGTTGCCGATTGGCAAAATGGAACGCCGCAGTCCATGCACCGCGCACCTTGCGTCCGAAGATGCTTCTCCGGCACGTCGACCGTGAACTCGCCCCAGCCGGAGACTCTCTGCAGGGGGTCGCTGTAGGGAACTGTTTCTCTTGGAAACTCTTTAAAACCAGTTGGCTTACCCATTGTCTTACTCCGCCGCCGGAAGGCCCAGGGGTTGAGCGACATCGGGCCCAGGAACGCCCACCGAAAGGTCGCCTGTCTTACGAAGCACGCGCTTGTAATCGGTTGGCATCACTTTCACGAATGTCTGAACGGCGTGCTCCCAGTCCTGCAGCAAACGCTCAGCAACGGCCGAGCCGGTGTAATCCATGTGCTCTTGAAGGAGCCCCTTCACAATCGCGATCTCTTCTTGGTACTCGAGTCGTCCGAGCTCAACCATCTCTTGGTTGCACTTCGAGGCGAAGTCGTTGTTGGCGTCGAGCACGTATGCAACGCCGCCGCTCATACCGGCGCCGAAGTTGCGGCCTGTGTCGCCGAGGATCACGGCTCGGCCGCCCGTCATGTACTCGCACGCGTGGTCACCGACGCCCTCGATGACAGCCCATGCGCCCGAGTTGCGAACACAGAAGCGCTCGGCCGCCCGGCCCCGGAAGAATGCCTTTCCCTCGACCGCGCCATACAGAACGACGTTACCGATGATCACGTTCTCGGCCGGCACGAACGTGGCCTTCTTGGATGGGTAGACGATGATTTTGCCGCCCGACAGGCCCTTGCCCACGTAGTCGTTCGCATCTCCCTCGAGCTCGAGCGTCACGCCCTTGGCAAGCCAAGCGCCAAAGCTTTGCCCCGCAGAGCCTTCGAACTTGAAGCGCACTGTCTCATCGGGCAGGAGCTCCTCGCCCCATGCTTTGGCGATTTCGTGGCTGAGCATGGTGCCAACGGTACGATTGGTGTTCTTAATCTTGAGCTCGCCCCGAACTTGCTTGCCCTCGGTAATGGCCGGTTGGGCCAACTCGATCATCCGGTTGTCGAGCGCCTTGTCGAGGCCATGGTCCTGCTGCTTGGTGCAGTAGACCTCGGTGACCGCGTTCTTCTTTTTGGCGGGTGTGAGGATCGGCTTGAGATCAATACCTTGCGCCTTCCAGTGGACAATCGCATCGGCGGTGTCGAGCATGTCGACGCGTCCGATCATCTCTTTGAAGGAGCGGAACCCGAGCGAGGCCATGATCTCGCGTGCCTCCTCCGCGACCATGAAGAGGTAATTGACGACGTGCTCCGGCTTGCCCTTGAACTTCTTGCGAAGCTCCGGGTCCTGTGTGGCGATGCCAACCGGGCACGTGTTGAGGTGGCACTTGCGCATCATGATGCAGCCCATCGCAATGAGCGGTGCGGTACTCAAGCCGATCTCTTCCGCGCCGAGCAATCCGCCGATGACGACGTCGCGTCCGGTTTTCATTTGCCCGTCCGTCTGCAAGACGACGCGGCTTCGAAGGTCGTTCATCACGAGCGTCTGGTGCGTCTCGGAAATGCCGAGCTCCCACGGAAGCCCCGCATGCTTGATCGAGGTGAGCGGCGAAGCGCCCGTGCCGCCGTCGTGACCGCTGATGAGGATGTGATCGGCGTGCGCCTTCGAAACGCCGGCGGCAATCGTGCCAACACCTACCTCGCTCACCAGCTTGACGCTGATTCGCGCCGAGGGGTTGCTGTTCTTGAGGTCGTGGATCAGCTGCGCCAGATCCTCGATCGAGTAGATATCGTGGTGCGGCGGCGGGCTGATCAAACCAACCCCCGGGGTGGAATGACGCACTGACGCGATCTTCTCGTCGACCTTGCGTCCGGGAAGCTCGCCACCCTCCCCGGGCTTGGCGCCTTGCGCCATCTTGATTTGGATCTCGTCGGCGTTGGTGAGGTAGTTGATCGTCACTCCGAAGCGCCCCGAGGCGACCTGCTTGATCGCCGAACGCATGGGATTCATCGCGCCATTCGACAGGGGCGTGTAGCGCTCCGGGTCCTCTCCGCCCTCGCCGGTGTTGGACTTGCCTCCGAGTTCGTTCATCGCGATGGCAAGCGTCGAGTGCGCTTCCATCGAGATCGAGCCGTAGCTCATCGCGCCAGTCGCAAACCGTTTCACGATCTCGCTCGCGGGCTCGACCTCGCTCACCGGAATGCTCTCACCCTTCTTGAAGCGCATCAAGCCGCGCAACGTGCATCGGTCCCGGGCGCTGTTGTTCGCGTGGTCGGCGAAGCGTCGGTACGCGTCGCTGCTGTTTGCGCGCGCCGCTACCTGCAGGTTGGTGATCGTCTCTGGGTTCCACATGTGGCGTTCGCCTTTGGCGCGCCAATGAAACTGCCCGTCGTTCGGGAGGATCGGGAGCCGGGGCTCGTCTTCGTCCGGGTAGCCGAGCGCATGTCGCTCGACGAGCTCCTGTGCAATGACGTTGAATCCGATTCCCTGAATGCGGCTTGCCGTCCCTGCGAAGCAAAGGTCGACCACGGAGCTGTTGAGACCAACTGCCTCGAAGATCTGCGCGCCCTTGTACGACTGGAGCGTCGAGATCCCCATCTTGGCGAACACCTTGAGCATGCCCTTGGCGACCGCCTTGCGATAGCCGGTGACGACGCAGTCGTCGTCCGGGAATGTCTCGGCATCGAGTGTGCCTAGCCGTCGCTCCTGCCACAGCGCCTCAAACGCCAGGTAGGGGTTGATCGCGTCTGCACCGTAGCCGACCAGACAACAGTGATGGTGCACCTCGCGGGCCTCGCCGCTCTCGACGACGATGCCGACGCGGGTGCGCTTCTCGGTCGCGACCAAGTGATGATGGGCCGCACCGGTCGCGAGCAGCGAGCTGACGGGGATGCGGTCCTTTCCTGCCGCCCGGTCGGTGAGAACGATGAGACTGTATCCATCGTCCACAGCCTGCTCGGCCTCCCGGCGAATGCGCTGGAGTGCCGGCTCGAGGCCTTCGGCGCCCTCGCTTCGGGGCCAGGTGACGTCGATGATCTTGCTGCGCCAACCGCGCTCGTCGATCGTCTTGAGCGCGTTGACCTCTTCGTTGGTCAGGATCGGGTGCGGAATGCGAAGCCGATGGGCGTGCTCGGGGGTCGTCGTGAGCAGGTTCTTC
>JAFDAJ010000353.1 GCA_019313915.1 Deltaproteobacteria bacterium | reverse complement strand
TATTTCGAAGTGCCTTCGAACTACGATCCCAACGCTGCACCGGAGGGCAAACAGATGCTGATGACGGGATGTTTCTGCCCGCCAGACCCCGACCTGTCCAAAGAGGAGCTACTGGCCTGGGCGAGTGCCGGCGAAGAAGCGGCGTTTGGCGTATTCCCCGAGCTCGAGGCGGCGATCGAGAGCAAGGACTTCTACACGACCCGCAACGTGTCGAGCGCTGCCCGGGATTCGGCAGTGGCGGGGGCGGGCGGAGAAACCATCGGCCTCGCCCAGATCGTCGGCCAGTGCGGTACGACGAAGCCGTCGATTGAGGCTCCGATCGAAGGCCTGTTCTTTGTGGGTACTGACGCTGGTGGAGTGGGCGTAGGCACGCAACAAGCGATCGACTCTGGGATGAATGTCGCCGATGCAGTGGAGCGGCATCACCGGCAGCGGGTGGATGCGGTCGGATAGACCCCATCGCAACGATCTCGCAGTCCGCCTTGGGCAGGGTCAGCTTGGGCCAGCTCCTAGGCCTAGATGCGCACCGGTACGCATACTAGAGGAAACTACAAGTTTAGACCAGAGTCCAAAAGTAGTTCTTGCTCTAAGCATAGAGAATACTCTAACATTGTAACAGTTGGGGATGGGCCCCGCTGGCGTCCCGATCGAGTTCCCGTAGTTCTGCGGAATCTCTGAAAAGCGAGTGGACCCATGGCAAGAGATGAGCGGTTTGACATTGTCATCGTCGGGGGTGGTCCCAACGGGATGACCACGGCGGCGTACCTCGCGAAATGCGGACTGAGTGTTTGTGTTTTGGAGGAGCGCACCGAATCGGGGGGCGCTTGCGAGAGCGTAGAACCCCTGCCGGGCGTTCGCCACTATCCCCACGCCGCGTTGATGTACGCGTCTCCTGCCCCTGGTTTCGAGCAGCTCGAGCTGCACAAGTACGGCTTCCGCATGGATTGGAACCCGGTCGATCCGTTGGTGATGAACACCATGGGCATGGCCTGTACGGACGGGTGGCGGCCGATCACCGAGGAGGACCAACTGGGTTGGGCCACGCTCGCCGGCATGATGAGCGAAACCAACTACACCAAAGAGCTCATGCGCTCGGCGTTTTGGTGCCCCCCGCATCCGGCCAACGTCGAAGTCACAGACGAGAACACCCCGTACATGCAGGTATACAAGAAGTACCAGCCCGAGATTTGGTCGCCCGAGCTGCGCCAGGGAACGATGTTCGACATCATGGACGAGTACCTGGAGAGCGAACAGTTCAAGACCGCGATGGCCTTTGCAGCTTGGGCTTCAGGGGCCGCCGGTCACTGGGAAGGCGTGGCGATCCCCGCGATCTTGGCGGTGCATCTGACGACGCTGCCCAACCTGGGCAGGATCAGTACCCCCCGCGGCGGCATGCACGCGTACTTTCACTCGATCCTCCGGTGTGCGGTGCATCACGGGACGGTGATTCGCACCAGCGCTCCTGTGGACGAGGTTTTGATCGACGATGGGCGCGCGGTGGGCGTGCGGCTCCGTGAGACGGCCGCCTTGGGTGGTCGGACGATTCGCGCCAACAAGGCCGTGATCCTCGCTTGCGATGTGCATCAAGCCTTCCTCAAGATGGTCGGCCCCAAACACCTCGACCCCGATGTGTTGCAGAAGATCGAAGACATCAGCCTCAAGAATCAGACGCTTTATGTCTCGACCTTTCACACCAAAGAGCCGCTGCGCTTCAATGAGCGCTTCAAGGATGCGCCGGAGGAAGCCTCGCTGGTGGGGTCCGACAGGCAGCCGTCCGCGGGGATCTACCCCTGCGACTCGCGGGAGATCTATTACGAAAACGTGGCCGATGTGGACGGCCACAAGGGGCAGCCCAGGGTCTCTCCCGAGCACGCGATGTGGTTCTGCGTCCCTCCGCCGGCCTTCGACCCGACCCAGGCGCAAGGTAGCTATCCCGACGGCTACATCTCGGGGCTATTCGAGATGGCGGTCACTTCACCCGATCTGCACGTCGAGGGAGAAGACGCGGTCGATACCTACAAAGAAGACATGGACCGTTTCCAGCGCGAGTGCTTCAGTCAGGTCCTCGACGGATTGGACGACGACAACGTGATCCACCACTGGAGTGCCAGTGGCCGCGACGTCGAGTTTCGCAACACGGGTCTGATTGGCGGCACCTGGTGCGGGAGCCGCCACTCCGAAGATCAGCTTTGGACCAATCGACCGACTCCGGAGCTCGCGCGCTACCGGTCGCCGATCGATAACCTCTACCACGCGCATCAGACTTCGGGACATCCCGGGGCGCTGTGCCTGATGGCGATTCCCTACAACCTCATGCACATCCTGATCGAAGACGGAATCGCAGAGCCCGGCGACTGGTGGTACGCGTCGCCCTACTACATTCCCGAAGAAGGCAAGATCCCCG
>JAFDAJ010000004.1 GCA_019313915.1 Deltaproteobacteria bacterium | reverse complement strand
GATCGAGGAGCTCACAAAACGCCACGAGGCGAAGCTCGGCTAAGTGATGTCCGGCGCAGACGAAGTTCCCGACTACTACCAGCTTCTAGGGATCATCCGCACGGCTAACGCCGATCAAATTCGCTCCGCATTCCATCGTTTTGCTCGCGAACATCACCCGGACAACTTCGTCGGTTCACTAGAAGACACTGAGCAACACACCGAGCTCTATCAGCACGGCAGCGAGGCCTACCGCGTGCTCCTCGATCCGACGAAGCGCAAGCTCTACGATGAAGGCCTCAGCAGAGGATTGGTCCGCTACTCGGAGGACCGCGCCAAGGAGAAGCGCCGAACGATGCGGCCGCCCGGCGGCGTCGTGCTGCGGTCCAGCAAGGCCCGCGTTTTTTTCACGCGAGCACACGGAGCCATTAAATCCGAGGACTGGGCTCAGGCGAAGCTCAACCTCAAGATGGCGATCCAGAATGAGCCCGACAACGACGAGCTCAAAGCTAAGCTCGAAGAAGTTCTCGAACGGATGAAGTCACGTTAGTGTAGTAGCCCGGACCGATTTCCGGGCTAAGGTAGCGGCGTCATGGGACGAACAGCGACGATAGAACGTCAAACCAGAGAAACCGACATCCGCGTGGAGGTCGATCTCGATGGGAGCGGTCAGTACCAGGTGGAAACGCCCATTGGGTTCCTCACGCACATGGTAGAGCAGCTCGCCAAGCACGGGCTGTTCGACCTCAAGGTGCGTGCCCTAGGCGATACGCACATCGATGGACACCACACGACCGAAGACTTGGCGATCTCGCTCGGCCAAGCGTTCACCCAGGCTCTGGGCGACAAGGCTGGGATCCGCCGTTTCGGCTCGGCCACGTTGCCGATGGACGAGGCGTGCGTGACCTGTGCGCTAGATCTGTCCGGGCGTCCGTACTTCGTCTGGGCAGTCACACTGCCAAAGGCCAAGATCGGCGACTTCGATTCAGAGCTTGCTGAAGTGTTCTTCGAGGGCTTCGCCCGAGGCAGCCAGTGCAACCTGCACATGCGTCAACACGCTGGAGACAATCTCCACCACGTGATTGAAATCAGCTTCAAGGCATTTGCGCGTGCGCTTCGCGAAGCGACCGAGCTCGACCCCCGTGTCGTTGGCGTGCCTTCGACCAAGGGTACGCTGACCGAATGACTACCGGCCGGGTGGCGATTGTAGATCTCGGCCTCGGGAACTTGCACAGCGTGGCCAAGGCATTCGAACGCGCTGGTGCCAACGCGGAGCTCAGCTCGGATCCTGACGTGTTACTGCGTGCGGATCGCTTGGTCATGCCCGGGCAGGGCGCATTCAAGGAGTGCGCGCATGTGCTAAACGGAGAGATCGGCGAGGCGGTGCGTTCGTGGATCGACAGCGGTCGTCCGTATCTCGGCATTTGCCTCGGGATGCAAGCGTTGTTCGAAGCGAGCGAGGAAGCGCCAGGCGAGAAGGGCCTCGGCATCTTCCCTGGGACCGTGAAGCGTTTTGATGCGGACCTTCGCGACGCCGAAGGCCGCCGGCTCAAAGTACCGCACATCGGTTGGAACCAAATCGAAAGCACACATCCCGTGTTCGAGAACGGGGAGTGGTACTACTTCGTGCATAGCTATTACTGTGTTCCCGACGATGAAAGACTAGTCGTAGCCACGACCGACTACGGCGCTACTTTCTGCTCGGCGATTGCTCGGGATAACGTCATGGCGTGCCAGTTCCACCCCGAGAAGAGCCAGCACGCTGGTGCGCGGTTGATCGGGCACTTCCTAGGAGATGTATCGTGGAGTTGATTCCAGCGATCGACCTGCTCGACGGCAAGGTGGTGCGGTTGCACCAAGGTAAGTACGACGAGGTCACCGTCTACGACAACGACCCCGTCGCCATGGCCAAGCGCTTCGAGGACCAAGGCGCGTCGAGGCTCCATGTGGTCGACCTCGAAGGTGCGCGGCGCGGTAAGCCTGCGCACGTTGCGATCATTCAGGGTATCCTGCGGGAAACTCATCTCCAAGTGCAGATCGGCGGCGGCGTGCGAAACGAAGATGTTGCGGCGCAGTGGATGGACGCAGGCGCAGCGCGCGTCGTGCTTGGGACCGTGGTCGTGAAAGCACCCGACGTCGCCCGGGCGATTTGTGACCGCTATCCCAAGGCGGTGGTCATGGCGCTCGATGTGCGTGACGGAAAGGTTGCCGTCGAAGGCTGGCAAGAACAGAGCGGCCGGGATGTCATCGAGCTCGCCGAAGAAGTCGACGAGTGGAACATCGGGGCCATCCTGTTCACCAACATTTACAAGGACGGCACTCGTGAAGGGCCGGACGTCGAGGGAACCGCCGCGCTGCAGTCGCATGTCGACACGACGGTCATCGCCTCCGGCGGGATCGGAGCGCTCGACGACGTTCGGGCGCTTTCGGTCGCGGGGGTTCGCTCGGCCGTGTGTGGGCGCGCGCTCTATTCGGGTGCGTTCACGTTGGCGGAAGCCTTTGCGGCGCTAGAAGAGGCCTGATGCTGGCCAAACGAATCATCCCCTGTCTCGACGTCAAGGACGGACGCGTCGTGAAGGGTGTCAAATTCGTTGGCCTCCGCGATGCCGGCGATCCGGTGGAATGTGCCCAGCGCTACAGCGCCGGCGGGGCCGATGAGATCACGTTCCTCGACATCACCGCGTCGCACGAGAACCGCCGAACGCTATTCGACCTCGTCGACCGCACGGCCTCGACCGTGGCAGTGCCCCTGACCGTGGGCGGTGGGGTGCGGGAGCGGCGGGACGTCAGCGAGCTTCTGCATGCCGGGGCCGACAAAGTGTCGATCAACAGCGCCGCCGTGGCCAATCCGACTTTCATCAAAGACATGGCCGAGGCCTACGGCGCGCAGGCCATCGTAGTGGCGATCGATGCAAAGCGCGTCTCGGGCGAAACCGACAAGTGGACTGTCTACACCCATGGCGGGAGGCGTGACACGGGGCTCGACGCGATCGCTTGGGCCAAGCAGATGGCCGACTACGGCGCGGGCGAGATTCTCCTCACCAGCATGGACCGCGACGGGACTCAGGACGGCTATGATCTGGTGTTAACTCGCGCAGTTGTGGACGCAATCTCGATTCCAGTTGTAGCTTCGGGTGGCGTGGGGACCCTCGAGCACGTGCACGAAGGTCTTGCAGGCGGAGGGGCGGATGCAGCGCTTGCGGCTTCTATCTTTCACGACGGTCACTACACTGTGGCCGAGGTCAAGAAGTACTTGCTCGACCAAGGGGTATGTGTGCGCCCGCCTGAGCAGGACTGAGGGGAAGCGATGAGCAGAGACGTCGGTGTGGGCCAACTGGTGGAAGAGCTAGAGCAGCGTGGCGATCGCCTCCCGTTCGAGATTGGCGCCTTCGTCGCCCTCGAGGCCTGCGAAGGTCTGCTTCAAGAGTCGGTGAAGCTCGCGGCGGACGACGTCCGCGTGACCCTGGACGGCTCGGTCGTCGTCGCTGGGTCGGCGGAGCGGGCGGATCCCGATGAGGCGGCGCGATCCTTGGTATCGGTTCTCGCGCGACTGCTCGTCGCCGCGGGTCCCGGCGTTCCTCCGCACCTCTTGCAGCTCATCCAAGAGACCACGACCGGACAGAACCCGCGCGACCTGCGTCATCTTCATGACGCCATCGAGGCGTCGCTCATCCCAATCAACCGCGGAGCGTCCCGCCGCGTTCTCGCGCGCCTGGTCCGCGAAAGCGATCGGCCACCAGCGCCCGAGGCACCTCGAGTCGACCCGCACGAGCTCGACGCAGAACTGGACGAGCTGTTGCGCGATCCGGTGTCGCGGACGCTCGAGCCGCCGCAGGCGAACTTACCGCCGCACGACGACGAGGGGCCGGTCACCGAGCGCATTCGGATGCCAAGGGCAGCGGACACTGGCACTGATACTGACTCTGACACCGCCCCTGTCTCGTTTGCGCCTCCCGTCCCCGATCTCGATCCCCAGCCCGAGACCGTTCGCGCTCCCTCTT
This sequence comes from Deltaproteobacteria bacterium, assembly GCA_019313915.1. Classification (GTDB taxonomy): domain Bacteria; phylum Myxococcota_A; class Polyangia; order Polyangiales; family Houyiibacteriaceae; genus SG8-38. Next base: position 52,070 of record JAFDAJ010000004.1, on the reverse strand, counting down.
CTGAGCCCGCGCTTGCGAGCGCTTCGGTTCCCGTTCCCAATCTCGAGCCGCCGCCAGTCGCTACACCAGCAGCGGCACCCATCCTCGAGCAACCCCCGCAGCCGGGACCAGAACCGATCACCGCGACGATTCGGAAATGGCCTGCGAAAGCGCCAGCATCAGAGCCGGCGTCCTCCGTGGCAGGGGCAGGGGCAGAGCCAGTGTCAGTGGCAGAGTCAGTGACAGCAGCAGAACCAGTGGCAGCGTCGGCGCCTCAGCGTATGAGCGGGTCGATTCCTGCGCCTGCGCCTGGCTACGATCGGCAGTCATTGCCGGAACCACTTCCGACGAAGCGCCGTGGCGGTCTGGGTGTCTTGCTCTTTGCGGCAGCCTTGGGCCTCGGCGCCTATGCTTTCATCACTACGGGCGGCCTCGATGCGGTGCGCCGACCCGCGGCGCCCGTGGCCACGCCTGCGGCAAGCGGCGTCATCGATGTGACGGTTACGCCCGCTGACGCGCAAATCTTCGTCTTCGTTGGGCGAGGTCCGGCGCTTGCCGCCGGTTTGTCCGTGGACCGCGCGCATGAGTTCATCGTGTTCGATCGCGGCCTACGCCCTTCGAGGGCCATCGTGACCGAGAGCGCGACCTGGACGACGACCGACAACGGTTTGCTCTACGAGCTCGCTGCGCAGGCCCAGGCTGCCACGGCGCCTTCGGACGCACTCGATTTTGGAAACCCCGAGACCACGCCCGTTTCCACCAAGGCCGGCGACTTGGGAGCGATTCGCATCATCACGAACCCTCAGGGAGCGAAGGTCTATCGTTTCATCGGCGTAGGTCCAACCGCACAGATTCCCGCCGCCTCGATTCACGAAGGGCAGGAAGTGTTGGTCTATCACCCAGAGCACGAAACCAGGCGTGCGGTGATTGGGCCGAGCGATTGGCAAGCGGCTGCGGGCCCAGGCACCCATCGCGCGAGCTTGCAAGTTCAGCTCCCGGCGCTTTCAGCGTCAGTCGTTCCGGAAACGCCGGAGAACTGACTCGACTTCGCCTCGCATCGACTCGAGCTGCTGCTCGGAGTCCGCTTCGAAGCGCAAGACCAGCACTGGTTGCGTGTTGGAGGCACGGACCAGCGCCCAACCTCCATCGAACTGGATGCGCGCCCCGTCGATATCGACCAGGTCGTGCGTGGGGCGATAGTGGTCGATCACCTGCTGCACCAAGCTAAACTTCCGCGCATCGTCGCACTCGATCCGGATCTCTGGGGTTGCGAACGTCTTGGGCACGTCGCTGAGCATGTCGTGGAGCGGCACGTCGCTGTGGGACATGATCTCGAGAATTCGAAGTGTGGCGTAAATCGCGTCGTCAAAGCCGTAGTACCGATCGGCAAAGAAGATGTGTCCGCTCATCTCGCCGGCCAGGAGCGCGCGCTCCTCTTTCATTTTGGTCTTGATCAGTGAGTGGCCGGTTTTCCAAAGAACGCCACGCCCGCCGTGCGCCTCGATGTCGTCGTACATCGTTTGCGAGCACTTCACTTCACCGATGATCGTCGCACCCGGATGCTTCGCGAGGAGCGCGCGCGACAGGATAATCATGAGCCTGTCGCCCCAAATGATCTCCCCGTGGGCGTCGATCACGCCGACACGATCCGCATCGCCGTCGTACGCGAAGCCTATGTCGAGTCCGTCTTCGACGACGCGTTCCTTCAGCAGCTCCAGCGTCTCGGGGTCGGTCGGGTCGGCATGGTGGACCGGGAACGTTCCGTCCATCTCGCAGAGCAGCGCCACCGGGTTCAGTCCCAAAGCCTTCATCGTTTCGAGAGCCAGCGGGCCTCCCGCACCGTTGCCGGCGTCGATCGCAAAACGAAGGTCGCGCCGGCCGATATGAATGTCGGCCGCAGCCTTCTTCACGTATGCCGACGTAGGGTCGACCGTCTCGAGTGTTCCGCCTGGGGCGCGATGGAAGTCCTCATTCTCCATGATGGTGCGGAGCTCGACGATGTCGTCGCCATACAACGAGTCCTTGCCGACCATCATCTTGAAGCCGTTTTCGTCGGGCGGGTTGTGGCTGCCGGTTATCTGAATCCCGCCTTCGAGGTCGAGATCGTATACGGCGAAATATAAGAGGGGCGTTGGGCCAATGCCGATGTCGACCACCTGCAGGCCCGTCGCGCGCAGCCCCGCGCAAAGGGCTTCGTGAAGGCGTGGCGAACTCAGGCGGCAGTCGCGCCCCACGGCGACTCGGCGCAAGCCGCGCTTCGAGTAGAATGTGCCGAGGCTCAACCCCAACGATCGGACGAAGCCGTCATCAAAGTCGCGCTCGGCGTGTCCTCGAATGTCGTACTGGCGAAAGACGTGCGGGTTCACGATTTCACCGTCGAGGGTCGTTGCGCTCGCGAAGCGCCTCGATGATCTCACGCACATCTTGTGCACGATCCTTCGGCATTACGAGCAGCGCGTCGCCCGAGTCCACCACAACCAAGTCGTCGACGCCGACCAGGGCCACGAGCTTGCCTTCGGGTGCCAAGGTGTAGTTTCCAGTCGCGTCGATCGCAATGCCACCCTCGGGCAATACGTTGGCGTGCGCGTCCTGCGGCGCGAGCTCCCACGCTGAAGTCCAGCTCCCGAGGTCGGACCATTCAAATGACCCGGGCACCACGCTGACCGCGCTGACCTTCTCCATGATCCCGTGGTCGATGCTCACCGCGGGCAGTGCTGCATAGGTCTGTTTGACTAGCTCCGCTTCCTTGCCGAGCTTCGCCGCCTCGTCGTAGCGGTGAAGCTCCTGGCCGAGTCCGGGCAGGTGCTGGTCGATCGCTTCCAGAATTCGAGAGGCCAGAAAGAAGAACATCCCGCTGTTCCAGAGGTATCTCCCCCCCGCGACAAACTGCTCGGCACGCTGACGATTGGGCTTTTCGACGAAGCGGCGCGCGCGAAACACACCAGGGTCGAGCTCGGGACCCACCTCGATGTAGCCGTAGCCAGTTTCCGCTCGGGTCGGGCGGATCCCAATCGTGACGTAGTCCCCGTGCGTCGCCGCTTCGATCCCGCGATGCAGCGTGTCGACGTATGCTTCGGTCTCACAGATGTAGTGGTCGGCCGGCAGCACGCACATGATCGCGTCTTCATCGAGCCGCTTCACATGGGTCGCCGCCCAACCGATACAGGGGGCGGTGTTGCGTCCAACCGGCTCGGCGAGAATTTGATGCGGCTGAAGCTCGGGAAGCTCCTGCGCGACCTGTTCGCGGAGCAGCTCGGAGGTTGCGATGAAGGTGCGCTCAACAGGAAGCATGTCCCACACGCGTTCGGCAGTTGCGCGGAGTAGGGAGCGATCATCGCACCCAAGGGCGAGGAGCTGTTTGGGCCGGGCGCGGCGCGACAGTGGCCAGAAGCGCGTGCCGGAGCCTCCCGCCATGATCACTGCGTATGCTTTGTTGGTGTTCGTCATGAGGCTGCCGCCGTCTCAGCGGGTAATGAGGAAGAGCCCGAGAGGCACGAGGTAGATCGCGAACGTCCACATACGTCCGACGAGGATGATCTCGCGGAGGATAACAAGGGCGACGTATCCCGTCACCAGGGCCGTCAGGCCTCCAGCCCACGCCTCTGGGCCCAAGGAGCCTAGACCCTCGGCTCCGGTTGCCTCGTACAGTGCTGCGCCGGCGATCGCGGGCAGCGAGACCAGGAACGAAAACCGAAACGCCGAGCTAGGTTGGACGCCCAGGAGCATGGCGACGGCGATCGTTACCCCACTCCGGCTGATGCCAGGGAGGACAGCCACCCCTTGTGCGAAGCCGATTCCGGCAGCTTGCAACCACGACACCTCGCCGCTCGCCCCGCGGGCGACCCCGCTCGCGACCAGGAACGCCGCGGATATGAGAAAGCCGTATCCGACGAGGCGGAGATCCTCGGAGAATGCCTCAGCCACGTTGCGCAGCAGCAATCCGAGGATGCCAGTGATGAGGGTCGTGATCGCGATGCCGACGAGGGCTCGCCCCTCCGGGGTCGCGCGCAAGCGACCGGGATCGCGTAAGGCAGCAATTCCTTCCACGGCAAGGGCTGCTATGTCGCGCCGAAAGAGAATCACCGTAGCGAGCAATGTTCCCAAATGCAGCAGAATCACCAGGGCAAGGGAGTTCTCGCGAATGTCGAAGAAGTGCGCGCCGATGGCGACGTGCCCGCTGCTCGATACTGGAAGAAACTCGGTCAGCCCTTGTAGTGCACCCAGTGCCGCTGCCGTCAGCGCGTCGATCCCCTCAGACAAGTTGCAAGCCATAGCGGTTGTTGTGGATAGCTGCAAGGAGTGGTGAGCCTGGCCTTTCGAGCACGCGGTGATGGCCGTTTGGGTCCGCTTCGACTACGATTCGGCCGGCTCTATGCGAGAGACTTGGAACGCGGCCCGAGTCGGCCTGATGGTGGTTCTCGGACTGGTCGTCACCTTTGCCGTCTATCGCTACGTCGATGAGCGAGCGTCCACCGACTCCGGGTATGGGGTCTATGCGCACTTTGACGATGTTCAGGGCCTGATCGCCAAATCTCGGGTCTTGGTAGCGGGCATACCGGTTGGCTACATCTCCTCGATCCGGCTGGAGGGCACGGTTGCCCGGGTCGACATCCGCATCAAAGGGGGGCTGACGCTCTACGAAGATGCTCGGGTCACCATGAGGAGCCTCTCACTGCTCGGGGAGCGCGCACTGGTGATTCATCCGGGTACGCCGGGCCTTCCGGAGATTCCGGATGGCGGGCAGATCCTCTCCGCCGATAAGGGGGTCCAGACCGACGACATCATCGTGACCGTCAACGACATCGCCCAAAGCGTGAAGAAAATCACGACTCAGATGGAAAGGGCGTTCGGTACCGAGGAAGCAGGCGACCGAATGCAGAGCGCGTTGCGCAACCTCAGCGACGCTCTCGAGAACATCAAGGAGGTGACCGATGAGGCGGGCCCGCGGATCGTTCGCATCATGGAGAACGTCGAGCTTGCCACGGGCGACCTGAGTGAGATCATCCATAAGCGCAAAGGGGACATCGACCGCGGGGTTGCGGAGGTCGACGACACTATCGCGTCGATCCACCGCGCAGCCGAACAACTCAACGCCGTACTCGCAGACGTGAAAGAGGTGACCGGCCGAACGGCGAGAGGCGAGGGCACCATCGGGCGCCTCACGCAAGACGAAGCGCTGATCGACGAGGTCGAGGGCATCGCCGAGGGGTTGAACAACTTCGTGGGTGGGCTGAATCGCCTCCGAACCATCGTCGAGCTCAGGAGCGAATACTATGCGCTATCGAACGCGTTCAAGACGTACTTCTCGATCTATCTGAAGCCACGGGAAGGGCGTTACTTCCTGGTTCAAGTCATCGACGACCCGCGTGGATCGATCAGCGTGACGGAGACCATCGTCCGTCAGAGCCCACCACCGCTCTTTTACCCGAACGAGTTCAAGCGAACCGAGATCTCACGCACGAACCGCCTCAAGTTCTCGGCGCAGTTTGGCAAATCGATCTCCTTTGCGACCTTTCGGTTTGGCATCATCGAGTCGACCGGCGGCCTCGGCATGGACATCAAGGTCATCAAGGACCGGCTCGAGATCAACACTGACATCTTCGAGTTCGGCAGACGCGTCTGGCCGCGAATGCGCATCCGCGCCGGGTTCGAGATCATACGCAGGTTTTGGCTGCTCGCTGGCATCGACGACATCATCAACGGAGGCCGAGACTACTTCCTCGGTCTTCAGTTGCGCTTCGATGACGCAGACTTGAAGCCCCTGATCCCGCTTGGCGCCGTCGCCCTATGAGGCGCGTAGCGCGAGGAGCGGGGGCCGTTGTGAAGTCGCCGATCGGTTTCGCGCGCGGATTGTCGTACGGGTTTCGAGGCATGCGGTTTGTCTACCTCCAGCATCCCAAGCTCGCTCGCTACTGGGTGTTGCCCATCCTGATCACAATGTTCGCCCTGGGAGCCGTGTTCTACGGCGCCGGGAGCTACTACGACGACCTCGGCGGGGCTGTGTGGTCTCTGTTTCCGGAGAGTTGGAACGAGGCCACTGGGTGGGTCGGGGGGCTGCTGGGCGCGCTGCGCTGGCTGATCGAGCTGGTCGCTGGAATTCTGATTACGGTTCTTGGATTGGTGTTGGTCCTGCTGCTGTCGAGCATCGTGGCGGCTCCCTTCAACGATGCGCTCAGCGAAGCGGTCGAACACATCTTGACCGGCGAGCCGGCGCCGCCGTTTTCGTTTAGTCGCATGCTCGCGGACATCGCACGCACGATCCGGCTCGAGCTCTTGAAGGTGTTGGTCTACCTGGCCGTCGTCGGGCCGATGTTCCTCGCATCGTTCGTGATCCCTGGGGTCGGCCAAGTCATTTCGCTCGTCGGTTTCGCGCTCACCGCGGTGTACCTCGGAATCGACTACATCGACTGGCCCGCCGCGCGCCGCAACTGGTCGGTACGCGATAGAGTCGCCTTCACCCGTAGCCAGCTTCCCGCCGTGGTGGGCTTTGGCACCGGCGTCTGGCTCCTTCTTTTCATCCCCCTGGTCAACCTCTTCTTCATGCCCGCCGCGGTGGCCGGTGGCACCATGCTCTTTGTGGCGCTCCAGGACCTGGACAGCTCCCACTAGCCAAACTGGCCCGTGCCCGTTGTCCTGGATCTTGGACGTTGGGCGATCGGGTTTTTGTGGGCTCATTCGGCGGGTGCTAACCTGTACGGCAAGGGGAATGGGTATGCGACGTTCATCATATGGGGCGTTCTTGGTGGCCTTTGGGCTGGTGCTTGGTGCGGGCGTCTATGCGGACACCGGGAGTGCCAGTAATCGGGGGCCTAGCGCGCTCGAGCAATCGATGGGGGACCTTCAATGGGGTTGGACGCCGAAGCAGGTGTACCGGCACCTCAAGAAGAATATCGAGGCCTCGTATCACGAGGCTATTTCGAAGACGACTGATGCGATCGAGGAAGATCGGATTCGCCACAAGATGGCTCAGGAGTCCGCTCAGATTCGCGACTCGTATTTCGAGTTCGACGGCACGCCAAGTGCGTACGACTCCGGCTATCTGAAAGGTGAGTTCACTCACAGAAACGGCGAGTCGCTGATTCGGGTCCGAACGAAGGGCACGCAGGATTACTTCTTCTTCATCAAAGAGCGCCTGTGGAAGCGATACCGCGCGTTCGATGCGTCGGTGTTCGAGGGAGCGACGTTCGCCCAGTTCGGAAGTGCCCTTCAGCAGCGTTACGGCAAGGCGAAGAAGAAGAGCAGGTCCCTCGTGGCAGGCAGTGAGCCGACGCAATGGTACGAGTGGAGGGAGTCCCGGGTGCTTGCACGGGCCGTCGACAACAACGAATTCTATGGCTTCTACTGCCTGATCCTCGAGGACCCGAAGACCGTCGCGCGGCTGGGCCAGCTTCGAAAGAACAAGGCGGCCCCGGCCGAGGCTAGCGACACGCTGGTCGACATGGTTGCCGACGAGAGCGACGACGACCGGCACGCCGACATTGCCGACCGCATCACCGGCGAGATTCGACGGCACGAGGCCCCGGACGTCGCCGAAAAGAAATAGCGCTGACGTAGGTAGGGGTAGGATTTACACCGCCCCATCGTCCCAGTTAGCCTGATGAGTCGTGAAGGTTTCCAGCTTACGATATCGTCTGCGGTTTCATCTACAAGAGGTCGACCTCACAGGCGACGAGATTGTCGTGGGGCGAGGCTCGCTGGGCCACGTGACGATCGATGATCCGATGCTGTCGCGTCAGCACATTCGAATCGACCTTTCCGGTTCGGAGCCAACGCTCGAAGACCTTCACAGCCGCAATGGCACTCAACTCAACGGCCGGCCTCTCGTTGGCCGCGCCACGCTCCAAGATGGAGACCGCATCCGCATCGGAACGCAGGAGCTGGTGTTCCTGAGTCCGAACGCCGTGAAGAAGAACCATCGAACGACTTGCGGTCTCACATTCTGCGTCGGGTGCGCCGTTCCCTATCCGAGCACGAGTGCACAATGCCCTCACTGCGGCGCGATTTCGACCGAGCAGGGCGTGAGCACTTCGGTTCGCGACGTCGCCGCCTCCGGCTGGACCTTCCATCTGCTCTCGCAGGTCGTCGACCGAGCCATCGACCAGGGCCGCCTCGCCGACGCCGAACGGATGATGTCCCGTGGGGTGTCGGAGCTCGAGGAGCAAATCGAGGAGGGCATCGACATCGAGCCGAGCCGCGTCAAGGGCGTGGCCGAGTGCGCCGCCCACCTTGGTTGTGTGCTCAGGAGCGCGCGCTGGCTCGAAATAGGAGCCCGGTTGTATGGGCGCGCCGGTGAGCCCCCTTCGCGCGAGGTGCTCGCCCTCGTAGATGAGTTGCCGGCGGACGTCCGTCTTGCCGACGCGATGAGCGCGTTGCGCCATGCTGGCCCGGCTGAGGTCCGGACTAGTGTTTGATCCAAGAACCTAGTGTGCGAGGAAAAAGATCCGCACACTAGTGCGCTGAAACGACTTGCTCTAGTCCTTCGAGACGCCGCACGAGAAACCGCTCGGATGCGCCGTAGTCCGCTGCGCGGTTCTGGATCACGTGCAGGTATGCGCGAAGGTATCCGGGCTTGGAGTATTTGTTGGTCCGCACGAGGTTGTGCAGCGATTCGATGGTCTCCGCTTCCATGAGCCGCCCCAAGGCCGTGTGAGTCCGGAAGACCCAATCGATCCACCTCGTCTCGCGCAGCCCTTCAGCCAACTGCAACGCGTAGGTGGTTGCTCCTACGAAGAGTGCCTCGGAATCGTCTTGCTCGGACTCGCTCAACGGCTGGTGCGCGAGGGCCCGCTCGAGCAGTGTGTCCAGATGCGGTAGCAGGATGCGCTCGGCCTCTTCGAAACGACCCATGGCGATTGCCTTGCTAGCAATGCCGGCGATCACGTCGAGGGCGCGCGCGGTGCGAGTGTCCTCTGCGCCCCACGCATGGGACGACGAGTCCACACGGCTGTTCGTGCTGGCCATGGTTTCACCCGCAGTCGACGAGAGCCGCTTGCCGCACTCCCCGCAGCGCCGCTTTGCAGAGCCGTTGACTGCACCGCAGGATATGCAGATGACGTACTCGGCGGTTTCCTTCGTGCCTTCCCTCAGCTTCGCAGCGTCGATCAGGACGAGCTCTTGTGAGCCGATGTACACGCGGTCCATGTGCGACAATCGACGTGGTGCGTTGATGCGCACTCCGTTGACGGCTACTCCGTTGCGGCTACCGAGGTCTTCGACCACGACTGCTTCGGGACCAACGTGAAGGACAGCGTGCTTTCGAGAGACCAGTCCGTCGGCCAATGCAAGGTTGCATGACGAGCTTCGACCAATCGCAAACTCCCCGAGCGGCATCTCGAGATTGGTCGACTGATATCGCAGTCTATAGCGCGGCACCCCACGTACTAAGGTAGCAGTTGGAGGGGCCGCGCGTCGAATGAAGCGCACGCGAAACCCTTTTATACCTCAACGGAAATTCAGGTCAGAAGTTGGCGATTTCTTCGAGCCCAGCCACGGCCCCGAGGCCCTTTTCCAGGCTGCCTTGCGTCTCCAGAGTCGAGTCCATGAGACGCGAGAGCTCTGCCAGGTCCCGGCGGTACGAGGCGAACGCGTTTTTGCGTTGGCCGAGCACCCCGGCAGATTGTTCGGGGTTAGTGAGAATCACGTAGTTGCTTGCATTTTGGCGCAAGTCCTGACCCACGTAGAGTTCCTTCTCGAACGGCTTGCCGCTCCGCGTCACGCGAACCTTGAGCTTCTTCGACGCCAAATCTCCGTCGGGCATGTCGACGTACACCAGGCCACATCGAAAGCCGCCCTCACCGAGCGTGGGGACGCAGCCGGTAGGGCTGGTCGTGATGGCGGTCTCGTCCTGAGCAGCCTCGTTGAGTTCGGTGCGACGGGACTCCGGAAGGACTGCCCCCGCCAGCCTGTCGAATTTGTCCCAAAGCTGGTCTACCTGACGGGCGTACACGAACAAAGAGTTGACCGTCTCGCGGCTGAACTTGGTGTAGTGAAGGCCCGTGAAGTCAGCGGCCGTAAACGGAGTGGGCAGTGCGCGAAGCTGCTCAACCGCTTCGTAGTCGACGGAAGGACCCTCTCCGGGCCTCGCCTTGGCCGCACCCGCCGCTCGATCGAGCAGTCGTTTGGCTTCGGTCACCTGGTCGGCCGCCGCGCGAACGCCTTCGTATACGGCCTTGCCATCGCGAACCGCAACATTGTACTCGCTCCGCTTGTTCATCACGGTCGAGGAAAGAATGCCGAGGAACAGACCGAGAAGCGCCGCTCCGCCGCCGGTGATCATCATCAACTTGCGAACACGCCGGCTCTTGCCCTCGTGTGCATTTGTCACGGCCTGCTCATCGACGACGATGCGCACTTCCTGGTGCGCTACCGCCTGTGAGGTCGCCCCCGCAAACGGTCCGGACCGTTTGGCGGCCTGACCTCCAACGAAGCCTGGCGGCGGCGCTACACCTCCGAGCGTCGGCGGCGGCGGCGGTGCCACGCTGCCCTCTTCGAGGTTGCCTGACGGCGGTGGAGCCGTCTTTCTGCCGAGTCGTTCGCGTATATCGCGGCCTTGCTTGGATTTTTGGAGTTCGTCCGACATTTCAGCTTCCTCAAATTTATCCGTGGAAGACCGATCTTGTCAAGGCGGGCGTCCACAACCAGCCCCTGATAGGCTTGGCCCCTTGCCATGATGCCACCCCCCGTCGAAGAACGCCGCTTTGTGTCATTTGATGGCACTGAAATCGCCTATCAGGCCGTGGGCCAAGGGCGCCCCATCTTGCTTTGCAACGGCCTGGGGGGCAGCTGGGAGGCCTGGAGCCATCAGATTCAGTACTTTCGCGACCGCTACCGCCTTCTGTCTTGGGACTACCGGGGCCTCTACGGCTCCTCGCTCCCAGCCAACCCCGGTGCGCTGGGCATCACCGATCACGCCCGGGACGCATTGCACCTCCTCGAGGCAGAAGGGGCCGACCGCGCCGCCATCGTCGGGTGGTCGATGGGTGTTCAGGTCGGCCTCGAGATGTTTCGGGCCGCTCCGGAGCGGGTGGCCTCGCTTGCGATGCTCAATGGCGTGGCTGGCCGGCCATGGGATTATGTCTTCAATCTGACTCTGGTTGGACGACTATTGCCTCCCTTCCTTCGCGGCCTGCGCTCGGTCCCTCGAGCGATTGAGGTGGTCGTCGGTCAGGCGACGCGCCTCCCTGACCCCGGCGAGTGGGCGAAGCGGATTGGACTGGCAGCGAGCACGCTTGATGAGCAGGTGGTGGGCGAGCTGGTCGCGAAGCTCCGCGAGCTCGACATGGACACGTTCATTCGTCTTCTCGAGCGGATGGGGGAGCACGATGGGTGGGATCTCCTTCCGCTCATCGATGTGCCCACGTTGATCATCGTTGGGTCGCGAGACGTCTTCACGCCCCGGTCGGCAGCCGAGCGCATGGCCCGGCGCACGCGCGGGTCGGAGATAATGGTCCTCCCGGGTGCGACGCACTACGCGGCGCTGGAGTATCCGGAGATGGTCAACTTGAGGCTCGAGAAGTTCTGGCGGGAGCGCGGCTATGAAGCGGCACAGGTGGGGGCCGGTTGACGCGCTCTGCGCGAGCCGCTAGCGATCGAAACCAATGATTCTAGTGATCGACAACTACGACTCTTTTACCTACAACCTCGTCCAGTATTTGGGGGAGCTCGGGGCCGAGGTCGTGGTCAAGCGCAACGATGCGGTGAGCGTGGACGACATCCGTGAGATCGCGCCAAGCGGAGTGCTGATCAGCCCTGGCCCAGGAAGGCCCGAGGAGGCCGGCGTCAGCTTGGAACTGATCGCGAAGCTGGGCGCCGAGACTCCCATCTTTGGCGTCTGCCTAGGCCACCAGAGCATTGCGCAGCATTTCGGGGCCTCAGTAGTGCGGGCAGAGCGTCTCATGCATGGTCGCACGTCCGAGATTCTCCATGAGGGTCGGGGCGTATTCCAGAGCCTCCCAAGCCCATTCACCGCCACGCGCTACCACTCGTTGATCGTCAAGCGGGACACCATCCCCGACGAGCTCGAGGTCACCGCCTGGACCGACCGAGACGAAGTGATGGGACTTCGACACACCCGGCTCCCGATCGAAGGCGTTCAGTTCCACCCCGAGTCCTTTCTGACCGAGCACGGTCACGATCTGATTCGCAACTGGCTGTCGTCGCTTCCGGCAGCGGGGCCGTCGTGATTGCGGACGCAATCAAAGAGGTCGTCGCGGGGCATGACTTGTCCCCTGCCGCCGTCGAGGCTGCGATGGATGCCATCCTTGGCGGAGAAGCGTCCGGCGCCCAAATCGCCGCCTTCGTCGTGGCACTTCGCATGAAGGGTGAGTCCGCCGACGAGATTGCCGCGGCGGCGCGCGCGCTTCGGAAGCATTCCGAAGCGATTCGACCGAACGTCGACGGCCCACTGCTCGACACCTGTGGAACGGGCGGGGATGGCCTTCACACCTTCAATATCTCGACAGCCGCGGCAGTGGTGGCGGCGGCGTGTGGAGTTGCCGTCGCAAAACATGGCAACCGTGCCGTGTCGTCACAGGCGGGCAGCGCCGACGCGCTGGAAGCGCTCGGTGTACGCATCGACCTCACGCCGGAACGAGTTCAGCAATGCATCGAGCAAGTGGGAATCGGCTTCCTGTTCGCACCGAGTCATCACGCTGCCATGCGGCACGCCGCGCCGGTGCGCCGGGAACTCGGGATTCGCACGCTTTTCAACTTAATCGGGCCTCTGTCGAATCCGGCGTCAGCGACACATCAGGTCGTTGGAGTCTACGATTCGAACAAGGTCGAGCAATTGGCGCAGGCGCTCGGTTCGCTGGGGTTGACCGCGGCCTGGGTCGTTCATGGCCAGGGCGGACTCGATGAGGTCTCCCCGTCCGGACCCACCGCGGTGGCTCAGTTACGGAACGGCCACGTCAGTACGTTCGAAGTCAGTCCTGAGGACTTTGGCTTCTCGGCGGTGCCTCTCGACGGGCTTCGGGGTGGAGACGCGGCGCGTAACGCGGACATCATTCGCAACGTACTGGGTGGCGCGCAGGGGCCGGCGCGTGTTGCCGTTCTGCTCAACGCGGCCGCGGCTCTGTGTGTTGCGGGGGTCGCCAATGATCCAAGGGCCGGCGCAGAGCGGGCCGCCGAGGCGGTCGACAGCGGCGCGGCCACCGAAACGCTCGAGCGCTGGGCGCAATTCACGCGAGATTCATGACCGACGTCCTCTCGGCGATTCTCGCGCGCAAGCGGCGGGAAAACTCCCGGCGGCGCCGACACGTTGCGGCGATGCAGCCAGTCGAACGCGTCCCGCAACCCGAGCGTTCCGAACGAGGCATTCGCGCCCTACGACGCGCGCCCGGTGAGTCGCCTTCGGTGGTCGCGGAGGTGAAATTTCGAAGTCCAAGCGCAGGAGAGATCCACCCCTGGAGTCCGGGCGAGGGCATCCGGATCGCCCAGGGCTATGAGCGCGGCGGCGCCTCGGCCGTTAGCGTCCTCGCCGATGGCCCGGGCTTCGGGGGCTCGCCTTTGCTCGTACGGCGGGTCGTGCAGGCGGTCAGCGTGCCCGTGCTCTACAAGGGGTTCGTTCTCGATCCGGTTCAGGTCGACCTGGCATACGACGTGGGCGCATCGCTGGTCCTGTTGCTGGTGCGAGCCTTGGAAGACATCGAGCTTCGCGCCCTGATTCAGCAGATTCGCTCACTTGGCATGGAGCCTGTCGTCGAGGCCGCCAACTCAGACGAAATCGATCGCGCGCTTGCGGCGGGATCGACGATCGTTGGCGTCAACGCGCGCGACTTGAGCACCTTTCGAGTCGATAAGGAGGCGGCGCGGGATTGCGTTGCACGCATCCCGATGGAGTGCGTCGCGGTCTTCATGAGCGGAGTGCATTCGGCGGACGACCTCAGCGATGTCGCTCAGGGGCGCGCAGACGCTGTGCTGATCGGCGAAGGGCTCATGCGGTTCGAGGATCCGGGCGCTCGGCTGTCGGAGCTGTTGACCTCGGTATGACCAACTCCTCGTCTCGCGGGAGCGTCACTCTGAAGCAGGTGCCTGCGATGTTCCGGTCGATAATCTCGATTCGTCCTTGGTGCTGGTCGACGATCTGCTTCACCAGGGCGAGCCCGATCCCAACACCGTGACTTCGGCCTGAGTAGAACATGTCGAAGAGCTGGTCTCGTTGCGCAGCGCCGATACCCGCGCCCTCATCTACGACTTCCAGGAAGGCACGGCCCGCTGGGTCGCGTCCCGTACGGACCTCCACCTTGCCGCGATGAGGTGACGCCTGGACCGCGTTCCTCACGAGGTTCCAAACCACCTGACGTATCCTGTCCGGGTCAGCAGTGACGATGATGGGCTCCTCCGGCCCGCTCTCGTCGATTCGTAGCCCGTTGCTCACGGTCGCTTCGCCACGGGCCACGGCGACGACCTCGTTCGCGATCGCGCGAAGGTCGATCGGCTCCGTTTCGATCTGACTCGGGCGTCCGACTTGCAGCATCGTCGTCACCAGGGAGTTCAGCCGATCCACTTCCGAGATGACGATGCCCAACAGCCGTCTGTCTTCAGCGCCAAGCGCGTTTCCTTCGCGGACCATTTCGACGGAGCCGGAGATCGAGCTCAGCGGGTTTCGGATCTCGTGCGCGAGCCCGGTTGCGAGTTGTCCGAGCGCGGCGAGGCGCTGGGCCGTCTCGGCTCTATCTCGGAGTGTCCGAATCTCGGTCAGGTCTTGGAAGGCCAGAAGCAGACCGGAGGGATTTCCGTTCGCATCGAGCAGGCTGCTGAGCGTGTATCCCATCGGGAACTCGCTCCCATCGGCCCGCCTTCCGTCCGCATCCGCCCGCTTAGGCGGCTCGCCCAGCGATTGGGCGGCGTGGGTGGGGAGCACGCTCGACAGAGGCTTGCCGACGAGCGTCCCCTCGCGGTCCCTCAGAATCTCGCTTGCCGCGCGGTTGACGCCGAGGATCCGCCCGTCGTCGTCGGCGGTGATGAGGCCGGATGCAATCGACCGAACGATGTCATCGTTGAGTCGCACCACCCGGGCTGTGCTTTGTTGCGCCTCGATGAGCCGCGCGCCCGCCACTTGGGCTCGCCGTGCGAGGTTGGTCGCCAGCAGCGCGACGGCCGCAATGCCCACCATGTTGGAGACCAAGGCCAGCTGGAAATCTCGCGAGCTGAGCACGTACTGACTGAGCGGCTGATCGGGCGGTGGGGGCAACCAGCCCACGTTCAGGCCGATCCCCTGCAGCAAGTAGCAAGCGAGGCTTGCAGCCGCGGTGTAGTAGGCAGCGTTCGTCCCGAGGGTGAGGGCCGCGGTGAGGATCTGCGCGCCGTAGAGAAAGGAGAAGATACTTCCCGCGCCGCCGGTCAGATACACCAAGCCGGTGATCAGCAGCACGTCCAAGGTCGTGACGGCGATCGCGACCATGTTCTCCTGACGGGCACGGAGCAGCCAAACGCCGAACAGGATCGATGATCCATAGATCGCCGAGATCAGAATTAGCAGGAACGTGGGTGTGAAGTGGCCGTACCGAATGGCGTCCAGCGCCAGGTACATGGTCGTTCCGAGCAGAACGGTCGCGATGATGAGCCGACCGCCAAGAACCCACTGCAGCCGCCGGTTCGCGTTGGGATCCTCGGGCTGTCCGGTGAGGCTCTCTCGAGACGGAGTCACTCCGCGTTGACTTTACCGGCGATCGAGAAGATCGGCAGGTACATCGATATGAGGATCACGCCTACGATGCCGCCGATGAACACCATCATCAGGGGTTCGAGCAACGAGGTGAGCGCGGCCACCGCGATATCGACCTCGTCTTCATAGAAGTCGGCGATCTTGTTGAGCATGGTATCTAGGGCGCCCGTCTGCTCACCGACGCCGATCATCTGCACGACCATCGGCGGGAATACGTTGGTTTCCATGAGGGGCTCGGCCATCGTGCGGCCTTCGCGGATCTTGTTCGACGTCTCCTGAATCGCTGCTTCGACGACGACGTTGCCGGCCGACTTCTTCACGACGTCGAGCGCGTCGAGGATCGGAACGCCAGCAGAGAGCAGGGTGCCCAGCGTACGAGTGAACCGGGCGACCGAGATCTTGCGCATCACCGGCCCGAGAATCGGCAGCACCAGCAACGTCCTATGGAAGAAATGCTTGCCTGCCGGCTGACGATAGATCCATGTGGTGCCGAAGACGAATGCCCCGGTTCCCAAGACGATCCAGTGAATGTTGGACAGAAAGCCTTCCGACGTCGAGATCACCATCTGAGTGAGCGCAGGCAAGGAGTCTTCGCCTCCGAATTCCGAGAACATGCTCTTGAAGCTCGGAATGACCCACGCGAGCATGACCACCACGACGATGATTGCGACCATGAAAATCGCGACTGGGTAAACCATCGCGCCGCGAACCTGCCGGGCGAGTTTGACGCGCTTCTCGATGTATCCCGCAAGGCGGTTTAGAATCGTGTCGAGAATACCGCCCATCTCACCGGCGCGGACCAGGTTGACGAAGAGCTCGTCGAAAAGCTTGGGGTGCCGTCCTAGACCTTCCGAAAAGGTACCGCCCTGCTCGACGTAATCTTTCACGTCCTTGAGGATCGTGTTGAGGGCCTTGTTATCACCTCGGGTCGATAGGATATCCAGGCACTGAACCAGGGGCAGGCCTGCATCGATCATCGTCGCGAACTGACGCGTGAAGACGACCAACTCCTTCGGGGTGACGCCGGTACCCAACGAGAGGCTGAGCTGTCGTCCCTTTTTCTTGATCTTGACCGGATTGAGCTGCCGCGCGCGCAGCCTCGACTGCACGGCTTCCTTGCTGTCCGCCTCGATGATTCCCGTTTGAACTTCGCCCGCACGGGTGCGCGCTTCGTATACCCACTCGGCCATGAATTCTCCGCCCGATCCCCTCTGGGTCTTTCAAAATCCTAGCTGATTTGGGATCACGTGGTCAAAAGCCAGGCGAAATTCCGTTGTTACTGGCCAGGGACGGACTAGTTCCGGTAGGGGTTCTGCATATCGATATCGGCCGGATCCGCATCGGGCGCACGGGTGCGCGTCTTTTTTGCGGGCTTTACGGACTCTGAAGTGGACCTGGGCGAGCGCTGGCTCTTCGGTTGGGCCCGTCGCCGGCGAGCCCGCGGTGCTGGGGTGCTGTCCTTACGTTCCGGTGCCTGTTTGGCCCCGTCTGGCGGCTCATCAGTCTTCTTAGCGTCCACACCTTCGGTCTGCGTCACCACCGGCTCCGCAGCGACGGCTTCCGCCGCCTGGTCGAATGGAGGCGGCTCCACCTCGGCGGCAGGGCTTGGCTCCACGGGCCCTTGCGCCGGCGTGGTTCGCAAGAGCTGCAGTACCAAGAAGCCGGCGTACAAGAAGACGACCACGGCAAGAACCATCACGAACCACTTCAGCGCATGGGAGTCGGGTGTCGCCGTTCGTACTACAACCGGTGTGCCGTCGCTGAGGACTCCGGAGGCGCTCCCGTGCACATGTGACTCCGTGCCGGCATCTTGATCGTAGGCCTGGCTTCCGGACGGCATACGTTCACGCGGCATCGGGACTTTCGATAACGCGATCTCAGCGCGCCCAAGCAACTCGATGGAGTCGCGCACCCGCTGACGTTCATCCTGCAGCTTGTCGGCGTCCAAGGAGCGAACCACTTCGGCGACGTCACGCGTCTTGGCCACACCGGTGCGCCCGGCCGCATCGTCGAGTGCTTCGCCGAACTCGTCGGCGCTTTGGAATCGGCCGTCGGGATTTCGGCTCAAGGCTTTCATCACCACATCGTCGAACGGCTCGACGTCGGGCCAGAGGTCCGATGGCTTCGCGATCGTGTCGTTGAGCAGCTTGTTGAGTGTCGCAGCATTGGATTCGCCCTTGAAAAGGCGCCTTCCGGTCAACGACTCCCAAAGGATAATTCCTACGCTAAAAAGATCGGAGCGCTGGTCGGTTTCGTTCGAAGACGCCTGCTCGGGCGCCATGTACGACAGCTTGCCCTTGAACTGGCCGGCCCTCGTCGAGGCCATGCGCACGTCGGCCTTCGCAACGCCAAAGTCTGTGAGCCGGGCGATGCCGTCGGTTCCAATGAGGATGTTGTGCGGTGAGACGTCTCGATGGACGAGCTTCAGTGGTGTGCCATGTTCATCCGTGAGGCGATGCGCAGCGCTGAGACCCTGCAGCGTATCGACGAGCACCCGACACACGAACGGCTGCGGCAACCGCTCGCCTTTGTTGGCCGCGCGACCGAGAAGGGCTCCCAGGTGATCGCCCTCGATGTACTCCATCACGAGGAAGTACCCGTCGCCCGGACTGTCGCTGATGTCGAGCGTCGGCACGACGTTCATGTGACGGATCCTGGCGGCGAGGCGTGCCTCGTCGAGGAACATGGAAATGAACTCCTGCTCGTACGCGAGGTGAGGATGCAACACCTTGATTGCGACGAGTCTCTCGAAGCCCGCAACGCCTTGCGCGCGCGCGACGTACACGGAGGCCATTCCGCCCGAGGCCAGCTGCGTCAGGATTTCGTACCGCCCGAGTTGGCGACCTGCCATCGGTCGGGACAGCCGCGCGCCGGCGGATGAGTTCATCAGAAGCGTCCCTTGATCGTCAAGGCGCCGCCGTTTCTGCTTACCCCGATCGAGGGTTCGATGCGTTTGGAAGCGGCGTCGCGAGACTCTCCCTTCCAATTGGTGAACACACCTAAAACGGCAGTGGTTGCGGCCATTCCGACGGTCACACCGATCAGAATGTTGGTCCGACGCTCCTTCTCCCGACCCTCATCGAGCAGTGATTGCGCCTGCTCTGCGGGAGTCGGGGAGGCGCCATTGTTGATGCCCGGGGAGCTGGCGCTCCGCGCGGCCGACTCGTACGCGCTCACGCCATTATTGGCATCGATTCCCGACCACACCGTGACCGCGCCCAATGCAACGGTCGCCCCAAGCGACGAGAAGAAAGCCCATCGCGGAATCGGCGGAGCGGAGGGCGATGCAGGTGCGGTCAGCGTCACCTTTTTCGTGGATCCCGCCGCGCCCTGCACGAACGTCGATGTCTCACCCTTGTCGAAAGCAGCCTTCAGCGAGTGTTCCACCTCGGGCGTTACGAAAAAGCTTGGATGTCGAACCAGGGCGCCGTCCAGCTCGAGCGTGCATGCTTTTTCGCATTCGGCTTGGACCAACACGTGTGTTGGCTGCACTGCGCCGAGCACCGCCTCGGTGATTGGCTTCGAGCGCTCATCCGTCGGATATTCGTCTCGCACTTGCAGCGCGAGGTTGGCGGCTCGAATCGAGTTGCCGGCCTTGTGGTGCGCGCGAACGGCTTGCAGCAGTGCTGTTGACGTCGGCACCAAGCGATAGGCTCGCTCGAACCAATGGGCCGCGAGCTCGTAGCGTTCCGAGAGGTACGCCGAGGTTCCTTGGTCGTATGCATCGGCGGCTTCCGCGCGCTCCTCGACCGAAATGTTCCCTGGGTCTGCCGGCGACCCATCAGCTGCCGCCACAACGGAAAATAGCAGGCAAAATGTGAAAGCGAGCCGCGGCGCCCAGCGCCGGCGTTTGGTTGTGGTTCCCATCACCTAGATCCCGCTGTTAACAATAGTAAGAAACTGGCGGGAAGCCGAATCAGCCGCCCCCGCGAATCGCCTGCTGATAACCCTTTTGGTCTAAATGAACCAACATTTGCCGGAATTCGTCGGGCTCCGGAGACCGGATCTCGGCCAGCTCGCGGTCGAGGGCCCCATGGGCAACCAGGTGTAGCAGCGACTGGTTCATCGTCTGCATGCCCGACGTACCCTGGCCGGTCTGCATGATGCCGTACATCTGATGGACCTTGTCCTCGCGAATCAGGTTTCGAATGGCGGCGTTCGGAACGAGCGCTTCGCACGCCATGGCGCGGCCCGGTCCGTCGGCACGGGGCAGCAACATCTGACTCAATATCCCTTGAAGAACAAACGACAACTGAGCTCGGATCTGACTCTGCTGTCCGGCGGGGAACACGTCGATGATTCGGTTGATGGACTGCACAGCGGTGTTGGTGTGAAGCGTCGCAAACACCAAGTGTCCGGTTTCAGAAATCGTCAGCGCTGCCTCGATCGTTTCCAGGTCCCGCATCTCGCCGATGAGAACGACGTCAGGGTCCTGACGTAGAGCGTATTTGAGCGCGTCCTTGAAGCTGGAAGTGTCGGAACCAACCTCTCGTTGGTTCACGACGCAAAGCTTGTTCGAATGAAGGAACTCGATCGGATCCTCGACCGTCACGATGTGATGACGGTTTTCAGAGTTGATCTTGTCTATCATCGACGCGAGGGTGGTCGATTTGCCAGAGCCCGTCGGGCCCGTGACCAACACCAGCCCGCGAGGCCGCGTACAGAGCTCTGTGACGATAGGCGGCATACCGAGGTCGGACAGCGGTCGAATCTCGAAGGGAATCGCACGGAAAGCGCCGGCGACCGCGCCCCGCTGCAAGAAGACGTTGGATCGGAAGCGTGATAGCGACTTGACGCCGAAGGAGAAGTCGATCTCATGCCCTTTTTCAAAACGCAGACGCTGGTCCTCGGTCATGACCTCGTAGCAAAGCGTCTTGCTTTCGCGCGGTTTCAGAGGCGGTGTGCGCAGAGGGACCAGAGCGCCGTCGATACGCAGTTGCGGCGGCGACCCCGTGGTGATGTGCAAGTCGGAAGCGCCGCGTTCGACCATCAGCCGGAGCAACTGTCGAAGGGTGAGTCTCGGTGCCTCCTGAGGTGCTGCCATGGGCTAGAGCATACCAGAGGCCTCGGCGATACGCCCTAAACGCTACGGCGCGCCCAAGGACCTCGCCGCAACCAGTCTTGTCTGCGGTAGTGCGATCCGATGATCTTCGCGACTGACGTCGCGGTGAGAAAAGACCCCTCGAAGCCAAGGCCCGGGGCCACCTGCTCATTGCACAGGAACACTCCCCGCACGGGGGTGCGTGTGGGCAGAGCACACACGCCGAGCGCTCGTCGCGTCGGATACTCGTACACCGGTCTCATCGTGTGGGGACCTCTCGTCCAGGGGTCACTGCACGAAAGCTCCATGTCGTTGCGGAGCGCGCACGGAGGCAGCCCATCATGCGGGCTGTCGATCCAGATCCCGTGGTCGTCGAAGAAAGGAACGATGCTGCGGATCGCATCCAGTGCTTCCTCGCGCACGAAGCGCAGAGGAGACGACCCCGTGTCGATCAGATGCTCTTCGATCAGGCGGTTCGCTGTGAGTAGGACTCGGTCTTCATCGACATCGCGGCTCCGCAGCAGGAATGCCTTCTCGTGGTTGGTCGCACCGGTACGCACCAAAGCCAGCGGTTCGAGAGCGCTCGGGAGCCCTCGCTTGTCCATGAGGACGTGCACCGAGCTGCGATATGCGCGAGACCGGGGTTCACCCACGCGCTCGAACATGGCGGTCATCGGTCCGCGTTCGGGAAGCAATTGTAAGAGCTCGCTGATCGGCGTGCCGTGCGCGATTTGGGAGCAGCCTATCTCTTCGTCGGTTCGCGCGAGTCGAATCGTGTGCCCGCGTCGCCCTTCGTGGCGAAGCGACGCTGCGCGGTCGCGTGGCCTTACATCGCTCCCCCAAGATCGAATGCGTGCGAACAGCGCCTCGCGGAACCAAGTCCAGCCACCCGTGAGCTCCGTCACGCCCGAAAGTACGTGGCCGTGTAGTCGTGCGCGCGTGGCATCCGAATGCTGCGCTGGGAGCAAACCCGAGACATGTGGAAGGAGTGCTTCGAACGCGGCGCGCAGCGGATGCCCTATTGCGAGCTGATTCCACGATGTCCAGCCTTGTCCCTGCCGGTCGTAGCGTTGCGCCGTGGTCGTCAGGGAGAACTGTTGGCGCTCCAGGAAAGTCTCTGGTGGCCAGACCAGCCCACGTTCCACCACGGCGTCGAGCTCTCCACGCACCTCGCCGAGCGTTCGAGTGATGTCGGCTGCCTGTCGCCTCACGTTCGGAAGCTCGCGAGCCAGCTCGGCCAGCCACTTGTCGGCCTCTGGGTGCACGTCGAGCCGGTGCTCCGAAAGCAGCAACTGAAACACGTTGATGCGGTCCACCATGCGCTGCCGAACGTCTTGCCTGAGCGCCAGCTCGTCCAGCGTGTTCTGAACGATGGGGCTCTGCGCGCCGGTGATTGTCAGTCCGTGCGGCTCGACTTCCACATCCGCCACGGCGTACGAAGGTTCGGGTGCACCTTGCCCGAGTACCAGCACCCGGAGACCCGCGCGTGCGAGCAGCGCGGCGCATAGGAGCGGCTCGAGGTGTGTGCCCAGAACGACGACGTCGTAGAAGCTGGTTGGCACGGGTCTAGATGTCCGGCACGGACAGCGAAAGAGTCGGGTCCGCGACCGGGGTGCTCATGGTCAATGGGTCGAGCGTGATTGCGCCGATTGCGATTTGATGAATCACGCGCGGCAAGAGCCGGTGCTCCTGAACCTGGATTCGAGAGTGAAGAGTATCCACGGTGTCGTCTGCGAGCACCGGGACGGCGGCCTGTGCGAGGATTGGACCCGTGTCGACGCCGGTGTCGACGATATGCACCGTGCATCCGCTCACACGAACGCCCCCGTCGAGGGCATCTTGCGGCCCACTGTGCCCGGGAAACGACGGGAGCAGGGCAGGGTGCACGTTGATGATTCGACCCGGAAACCGTTCGAGCAACGGAGCGCCAAGCACGCGCATGAAGCCTGCTAAGACGACCAGGTCGGGCTCGAGCGAGGCCACCTCTGCGGTAAGTGAGTCGTTCCACGCGTTGCGGTCGTCGCCTTTGCGGAGTGACACGACTCGTGTGGGGATTCCGCGCCCCTCAGCGAACTCCAGCGCGGCGGCCTTCTTCCGATCAGAAACGACGCCTACGATGTTGGCATGGCAGGTGCCCGCGTCGATCGCACTGCAGATCGCTCTCAGGTTGGAGCCACGACCAGAAACGAGAACCACTACGTCCATGGGGCGCCCTATGCCGAGAACGAAACACCTTCGCCGTCGGTGACCTCGCCCATGACGAAGGCGTGCTCGCCACTCGCGTTGAGCGCATCGACCAGGCTTGCGGCGCGCTCGGGGGCGACGACCATCGTGAAGCCGACGCCCATATTGAACGTACGCCGCATCTCGGCGACGGAGACGCCCCCTCGTTCCTGGATCAGAGCGAAGATGGGGTCGGGAGTCCAGGAGGTCGTATCGATGGCGATTCCAAGACCCTCGGGTGTAACGCGAGGGAGGTTTTCGGGCAGACCGCCGCCTGTGATGTGACACATCGCGTGCACATGATGCTCGACCGCGATTCGCGCGGCCTTCACATAGATTCGCGTCGGCTGGAGCAGGGCTTCACCGAGAGTTCCTCCCGACTCGAAGGGATCGTCTAGGGAGAGCGGTACATCGCCGTCTAACAGCACGCGCCTTGCTAACGAGAAGCCGTTCGAGTGCAGCCCCGAAGACGCGACCCCGACGACTTGATCGCCCAGCCGAGCTGCCTTGCCATCGATGATGCACTTTCGACTGACGACGCCTACCGCGAAGCCGGCCAAGTCGTACTCGCCCGAAGCGTAGAAGCCCGGCAGTTCCGCCGTTTCGCCTCCGAGAAGCGCGCACTCCGACTGGCGGCACCCCTCGGCGATGCCCTTCACGACCGCTTCTCCTTGGTCGACGTCGAGCTTCGACGTGGCGAAGTAGTCCAGGAAAAACAGCGGTCGGGCACCGACTGTGATGATGTCGTTGACGCACATGGCCACGAGGTCGATGCCGATCGTGTCATGGCGATCAAGCTCGAAGGCCAGCTTCAACTTGGTCCCGACGCCGTCGGTTCCGGAGACGAGCACCGGGTCCTCGATATCGCTCGGTAGCGAGCAAAGGCCTGCGAAGCCGCCGAGCGACCCGAGCACGTGCTCGGAGCGAGTCGATTGCGCGAGCGGTTTGATCCGTTGGACGAATTGCTCGCCCGCTTCGATGTCGACGCCGGCGTCGCGATAGGTCAGGCCCGCCATGCCGCGGAAGCTAGGCGATCGGTTGGGGCGGGTCAACGAGCGGCGCTCCGTTGACGATCGTCGGCTCGTCGCGTAAACACGCTTGGATTCGGGGCTGGACAACGACATCGAAACTCGGTCTGTTTGGGCTGCTGCTACTCGCGGCAGGCTGCCAGGGGGGCTCGCCCCCGAAGCCCAATCAGGCCCTCCCCAAGCCGCTGCCCGAGCTTGCCCAGCGGGTCAAGCCAGGCCACGAGAAAGCCCGTCTCGTTCGAATCGACGTCTACGGCGCTGGAGCCGTTGACGCGGCCGGCACTCGGGTGGTGCTTCTGTTCGAAGGGGCTCCGCTGTTTCACCAGCGACAGCTCCCGCCGCAAGGGATCTTGCCAGCTCGCATTGCGATAGAGCTCGAAGATGCCGAGTGGGGTGAAACCGTCCCTGTTTCCCAGTTGGTCGAGAGAGGCGGCTTGCAGCGCGTCCGGCTTGCGACTCCCAATCCGCGAGTGGTGCTGGACCTTCAACCCGGGGCCAGCGGCCGGGTCTTCTATCTCACTGATCCGTATCGCATCGTCATCGACGTCAGCGTAGCCACTCATTCGCGTCGAAAGCGAAGGCCGCTCGTCGTGCTGGACCCGGGGCATGGCGGTCGCGAGCCGGGTGCGGCGAACGATGCGCTCGGTCTCGTCGAGTCGCAAGTAGCGCTCGATCTGGCCGAGCTCACGGCAAGCCGACTCCGCGCGATCATGCCCCGCACGCGCGTCATGCTCACCCGGTCGACTGACGTCGACCTGTCGCTCGAAGAGCGGTGCGCTCTGGCCAACGCAATGGAGGCGGACGCGTTCGTGTCGATTCATTTGAACGCGAGTTCGGAACCCGTCCGAAAAGGCGGAGTGACTACTTTCGTGCTCGACACGACGAACAACCGGCAGGCGCTCCGACTCGCCGCACGCGAGAACGGAACGCGCGTGGCCGAAGTGACCGGAATCCAGGGCCTGCTTGCGAAGTATCACCGGCAGCACCAAGCGGAAGGCTCCCTGACCCTGGCTGGCAAGATTCAACGCCACACCCTGAAGCGCGGCCGCTCCGTTCTCCCGAAGCTCTCCGATCGTGGTGTGCGGCGCGCCATGTTCTACGTCTTGGTTGGTGCCCGGATGCCCTCGGTTCTCGTGGAGGCCTCCTTTCTGACATATGAGCCCGAGGCTCGCGCGTTGACCCGGCGCAATTATCGCCGTGCCCTTGCCGATGGCATCGCATCTGGGATCGCTTCGTACCTTCTGGCTCGCTAGTCGAATAGGTTGCCCGGTCCGAAGCGGACGGTCATACTCGGTGACCGTTGTCGGAAGGATCCAGTCCGGTCGTCGATCTAGGTGGGCTCGCACCTGCGCTCGGCAAAACCTGTCGCGGGTACCTCGGTGGATACCGCCGAGCGTTCGAGGACGCGGTGCGCCGTGGAGACGCGGGCGTGGCCACGGCTCACTCGCATGCGCGCGCCCTCGATGGTCTGTTGAGCGCCCTATATTGCGCTGCCGACGCGGCTACGCGGGCGCTCGGTCGCGAGCCTCGTGGTCGCGTCGCGCTCGTTGCGGTCGGCGGCTACGGCCGGATGACGCTCGGCTTGAATAGCGACGTGGACGTCGTGTTCCTGTGCGACGACTCGGACGACCCCTTCGTCGGCGCGTTAGCCGAGGGCCTGCTCTACCCCCTGTGGGATCTCGGGGTAGACATCGGACATGCCGTTCGAAGCATCGATGAGACGCTGTGCTTAGCTCGCGAGGACATCCGAACCACGACGACGCTGATCGACTTTCGGCGCGTCGCGGGCAGCGGCCCACTCCTCGACGATCTCGAGCGCGGCGCGCGCGAGCAGGTCTTCGAGCCGCACTTGATCGACTTCCTCGGTGCGCTCGAGCAGGACACCCGGACGCGCCACCGCCGATTCGGAGGCAGCCTCTATCTTCTCGAGCCTGACGTGAAGCAGGGTCGCGGTGGCTTGAGGGACCTGGACGTGGCCGAATGGGCCGCCCGGGCTCGTTGGGGAGCCCGCGATGAGCAGGACTACGTGCGAACGGGCGCCCTCTTGGCGCGTGAGGTTCATGAGCTCGAAGACGCCCGCGAAATGCTCTGGCGAGTCCGCAACCTTCTGCACTTGCGCGCCGGCCGCCAGCAGGACCGGCTGACGTTCGGCGATCAGGAAGACATCGCGCAGGAGCTGGGTTTCGTCGATGGCGTGACCCTCGGGGTCGAACAATTCATGCAGACCTACTACCGCCACGCCCGCATCGTGGCGCTCACCGCCGAGCGGATGCTCGACCGCGCACGCCCGCGCAGTCGCACACGCGCCACAACCTTTCGAAAGCTCGCCCACGGGATCATTCTGGCAGACGGCGTCATCTCGCTAGAGAACCCCCAGCGACTCGAAGCTGATCCTGCTCTAGCGTTTCGATTCTATCGCCAAGCGCTGCGCTATCAGAAGCGGCCTGATCACTCCGCGCTGGACGCAATCGCCCGCATCGCGCCCGACAAGGGATGGCGGCTGCGGTTGCAGGGTTCGGAAGAGGCGACCCAGCTATTCTTGGGGCTGCTGAAGAACGTCGATGAGTCCCCGTTCCGAAGCGGGTCCACCATCGCCGAGTTGCACGAGGTGGGACTGGTCTCCGCGATGATCCCCGAGTTCGGGCCGCTGGTCGGGCGCGTCTACCACGACGTATTTCACGTCTACACCGCCGACATTCACGCGATCAAGGCCCTCGAGCACCTGCAAGCGCTAACCCGGGGCGAGAGCCGCGGGCGCCCGCTATCCGCTCGCCTCGCCGCGGAGGCCCCTAGGCGCCTCCCCTTGTTCTTGGCCGTGCTGCTGCATTCGCTCGGCCGGGCACGTGGGCGCGACCAAGAGGAAGCGGGAGCCCGTCTTGCGGAGAGCGTGGCGCTGCGCCTGGGGCTAACTGCCGTCGACGCGCAGCACGTGGCGTGGCTCGTTCGTGAGCAGAAATCGCTCTACCGATGGGCAACGCAGCGTGACATTCACGATCCCCAGGGCCTGAACGAGGTCGTGAAGATGGCTGAAACACCGGAACGTCTTCGCGACTTGTTCTTATGCACCGTCACGATCATCTCGACGGTCAATCCAAAGGCCATGACCTCGTGGAAGGCTCGCGCGCTCGAGGACCTCTACCTTGCGACCCTGGCTCAGATCGAATCGGGGAGCGCTCCGGCCCAGACCGAGAACCGCGTGTTGGAGGTCAAGCTCCAAGCTGTCGTTGGATTCGCAGGGGACGCCGGCCAGGACGAGCTTCAGAGCTTCATCGACCAAATGCCCGATCGTTATTTCCTCGCGAATCCCGTCGACGTCGTGCGTCGGCATGCGCGAATCTCCCGCGACCGCGCTAGAGGTGTCGTGACGGTGCGGGTGGGCCCGGGTCCGGGCGAAGACGTGGAAGAGGTGGTGGTCGTGTCACCGGATCGGTCCGGCCTGCTCGCCGACCTCACCGCGGTCTTCGCTGCGCACGACCTCTCGATTCTCACGGCGCAACTCTACACGCGTGAGAGAAAGGGCGGAGACGAAGTGTTCGACGTGTTCTGGGTCAAGGTGGGAGACAACACCCCAACGCCCACCAGGCTCGCCGAGGCCCTCCGAGAAGATATCGCTCAGCGACTCACAAATCGAGTGTCGGCGCAGGACCTGATCGCCCGGCAGAGCACGCCGCCTCCCTGGTCCGTGCGTCCGGGGCCCGAAGTTCCCACGCACATCAGCGTCGATAACAACGCGTCGGCGCGATACACGGTGATCGATGTCTTCACCCGAGACCGGGTGGGCCTCCTGCACGAAATTGCCCGCACCCTCCACCAGTTGGATCTCACCATTTCCCTGTCCAAGGTCAACACAGAGGGTCAGAGTGTGGCGGACGTGTTCTACGTTGCTGACGCGGACGGGAAGAAAATCCAAGACCCCGACCGCATGAAGCGCCTGCAGCGAGTGCTCTATGATCGCATCCTAGCTCTGCACGCTCGTGCCGAGGAGCCGTGAAGATCGTGGACGGTCCCCTTCGTCGGTGGCCGGCCCCCATCGCGCTCCTGATCGTGCTCTCGGCCGGGTGCGGCTCCGCTCACAACGCGCCGCCCCGACCTCCGCCCGTCGAGGTGGTCAGCCGTCCTGCGGCGAGTCCAGATGTCTTACGCGCAGAGCGTCTGCTCGCCGAAGGCAAGGTGGATGAAGCCAAACGCATCTTGGAGCAGGCGCTCGACGCTGATCCGAACGACGCGCGCGCGTGGCTCGATGTGGGGTTGGCGCACGAGGAGACGGGCGACTTCGCGGCTGCCGAGAAGTCCTACCGCCGCGCTACCGAGATCGACGGCAACTTCGCTGAGGCGTTCAACAATCTCGGTGTGCTCTTGCGTGAAGGCGGCAAGCTCGCCGAGGCGACGACGATGCTCGAGCGCGCTGTCGCCCTGGACCCGCAGCTCACCGCCGCCCGATTCAACCTCGGTCTTGCGTACGAAGAGCAGGGGAAACTCGCGGCGTCCGAGCGAGAATACCTCGCAACGATCGATGGGCTGCCGAGCGATCCGGTCCCCCGTATCAACCTCGCGATGATGCTTCTCGACATGGGACGGCGAGAGGACGCCGCCGTGCAGCTTCGCGCCGCCCGGCCGATGGTGCGGGGTGACGTCTTGCTCTCGATCGCGGTGGGGGAGGGCTTCCGACGGTCTGGCTTGCCGGAGGAGGCCGTCCCGGTGTTGCGCACGGCGCTGAGCCAAGCACCCGAACCACCTCCCACGGAGCTTCTCGCCGAGCTTGCGTTGGCCTACTACGCCAGTGGGGATCTCGATGCGGCGGAAGCAACGATGCGGCGCGCCGTTGCTCAAAACGAGCTCGACCCCGCCCTGCAGTACGCCTACGGCTCGATCCTCGCCAGACAGGGTCAGCTCGGCAAAGCCCGTGCGCATCTGAGGCGCGCTGCGAAGCTGGATCCTGACGGGCCTTACGCGGACCGGGCGCGCGCCCGACTCGAAGTACTCAAGGAGTAGTCGGCTGGAACCCCAAGCCAACTAGGAACACTTCGTAACTTTCGTCTCGGGTGGCCTTGGGGCGGAGGATCCGCACTTTGCCGAACACCTCGCGAACCGCGTTGCGCGCGTCTTCGAACTCGGCGCCCTGGAAGATCTTGGCAACGAAGGTGCCGCCCGGTTTCAGCACGATTTTCGTCAGCTCTAGCGCGCGCATGACGAGCTCGTAGCTCCGATACTGATCGGCGTGACGCTGTCCGCTCGTTTTCGGGGCCATGTCGCTGATGACGAGGTCGAACGGCCCGCCCAACGTTTCGGGGTCGACTTCGAAGGCGTCGAGGGTGAGGATCTCGGCCTGGGGTGGCAGGGCAATTGGGGCATCATTCAGATCGATCCCGAGCACGCGGCCGTTCGGGCCGACTTGCTTCGCGGCGTAGAGCGTCCAAGAGCCGGGGCTCGCGCCGAGATCGAGAACGCGCTGGCCCTTCTTGAAGAGACCCACGCGTCGGTCGATTTCCTGAAGCTTGTAAACCGAGCGGGCAGGATATCCTTCGCGCCGAGCCCGGCGTCCGTGATGATCCTGCGTGCGGCGGGGGGGCAGTTAGCCCTCTTCGGTGGCTTCCGGCGCTTCGCCAGCGGCGGCTTCTTTGGCCGGAGGCTCGGGGAGCGGCACGGTCGCCTTCTTGATGGAGCCCTTCACCGTGACGAAACCGTTGCGCGAACCTGGGACACCACCGTCCACGAGGACGATGTTCTCGTCGCGCAGCACCTTTACGATGCGCAGATTTAGCATGGTGCACTTCTTGTTGCCGTGTTGGCCGGGCATCTTCATACCGCGGTGCGTGCGGGCCGGCGTCATGTTCATGCCGATTGATCCGCCATGGCGCTTGGCTTCGTGCGTACCGTGACCCACCGTGCCGGCGCCCGCGAAGTTGTGGCGCTTCATGACGCCAGTGAAGCCGCGGCCCTTGCTCGTGCCGGAGACATCCACGAACTGACCGTCCTGGAAGATGTCGGCGACGCCGAGACTCTGGCCCACCTCGAAGCGCTCGAGGAGCGACTCATCGATGCGGAACTCGCGAACGACTCGCGGCGGCTCGACGTTGGCCTTCTTGAAGTTGCCGGCTTCGGGCTTACTCACCAGCTTCTCGCGGCGACTGCCGAATCCGAGTTGCAAGGCGGCGTAGCCGTCTTTGTCGGGGGTGCGCTTCCCCACCACGATGCAGGGCCCTGCCTTGATTGCAGTGACGCGTCGTACCTCCCCGTCGTCGAGGAAGATTTGGGTATTGCCAAGCTTGGTGCCGATGAGGCCGGGATTCGTATTCACAGGTATTCTCCCCGGGAAAAGGGCCGCAAAGATAGTGATGGGCGGAGGCGAGTCAAGGCGGACGCGGTCCGCCGCCCCAATGCCCGATTACTCTTGGATTCCGAAGATGCGGAGCGCGTTTTCATAGGTGGCCTGAGCGAGCGCCTCGGGGTCCAGCCCGCGGAGCTCCGCGATTCGAGCGGCCGTATAGGCTATATACGCGGGTTCATTGCGTTTTCCCCGCCTCGGGATCGGGGCCAGATAGGGGGCGTCAGTCTCGATGAGCAGGGCGTCCAAGGGCTGTTTCACTGCAGCTTCTTGGACCGCGATGGCCTTCTTGAAGGTAACGATTCCGCTGAACGAGGAGACGAAACCCAGATCGAGGGCGGCGGCGGCAAAAGGTGCGTCCTCACTGAAGCAATGAATGATGCCGCCAACGTCCTTGGCCTGCTCCTCGCGCAAGATTTGGAGCGTCTGCTTCGGCGCGGACCGCGTGTGGACGACCAGGGGCTTGCCGAGCTCCTTGGCGATCGCGATCTGTCTTCGAAACGCTTCTTCTTGGGCGGTGTGGGGAGAGTGGTCGTAGTGGAAGTCGAGACCGGTTTCACCGATCGCGACCACCGACGGGTCGGCGCCTGCCTCGCGCACTGCATCGCAGACCGCATCATCCAGGTGCTTGGCGTCATGCGGATGAACACCCACGGTTGCCGAGATGCGGTCCGGATGCTGCAGTGCGAGTTCGACCGCCGACTTCACCGAGGCGACATCGCTCGCGCATCCGATTGCGGTGATGCGCCGCACGCCTGCTTCGCTCGCGCGCTCGAGCACCGCATCGAGCTCTTCGAAAAGGCGCGGGTCGTCCAGGTGGCAATGGGTATCGAAGAGCATCGCTAGCTTCCGTTACACAGACTGATTCGCCTGGCGGAGCGAAGCAAGCAAGGCCTTCGCCTCGGGGCTTTTCGGCTCGAGCTGCTCGAGCGCGGCTTCGTAGACGGGGCGTTCGGCTTTTCGGCTTCTTCGAAACGCGCGGGCCAGGTCGGGCACCAGTGAAGTGAGCCCGAGCTCCCCGACCAGTTGTACGGCGTACTGCCTGGCTTCGATGCGCCAGCTTCGGACGATGCTCCGAATTACGTCGACGCCCGCCGGGTCGCCAAGGCGAACGAGCGCACGCGCGGCGGCTGCGCGCAAGATCGGGGAACGCCACCGATGTCTTGCCAACTGCGTGAGCGCTCCCAATGAGTCACGGTCTTCCAAGTCGCCGAGCGCGATCGCTGCAGGGAAGGCCCGCTCCGGCCAGCCGAGAGACGCGCGCAGCGTGGCCGCCCCCCTGGTATCGCCCAATGCCGCAAGTGACGTTGCCGCCGAGAATCGGACGGTGTCGGATGGATCCTCGAGCAAGCCCGCGATTGCGTCTGCATTGTTGGTGGCGCCGAGCTCACCCAGACACTGCACGGCGAGCAGGCGCACCTCTTCGTCCTGGTCGCCCACGCCCGCCGCGATTCGATCGGTGTGACCCGGGCCGAGGTATGACAAGGTCCAGATCGCCGAGAAGCGCATCTCCGGGCGAGGATCTTCGAGTAGGGCGGCAATCGCATCGGCTCCCTCTTTAGGAGCGACTCGACCCACGGCCAGCACGGCGGCTTGTCGTGCGCCCATGTGCTGGTCGCCGAAAGAGTCGAGCAATGTGTCGAGTGCCTCGATTGCAGCGAGCACGCCGAGCGCCTCGTACGCCGCCTCGCGTACCGAACCGATGTCGTCCCTTGCCAGTACCAGTAATCCCTGCACCGCCTCGTCTCGCCGATCTGAAGGGGGCTCGCCAAGCCGAGCGGCAGCGGCGCCGCGAAAACGCGGTTGTTGAGCTCGCACGTCGCGGAGTGCCGCCTCGAACTTGGGTGCGAGCGGCGGGATCACTTCGCGGACGACCCGGGCTCGACGTCTCTAACCTCGACACCGAGGCGCTCCAACACCGAGCGCTCCTGAACTTCGTCGAACCGCGGGAAGAGTGGGGTGGCGGTCTGCGTTTGGGTGCCTGCCCGGAGCCCGCCCCAGGCGCTCGGCCAGAGGTCGGCCTGCTCCGTTGGCAGCAGCGGACCCATCCCTATCTGCGCACGAAGCTCGTTGCACTTGTTGGGCATCACTGGGAACAACATGACCGATAGCCACCGCAGGGTTTCGAGCACCGTGTAGCAGACCTGCTCCAAGCGCGTCTTGTCGTCTTGCTTGGCGAGCTTCCAGGGCTCGGTCGAATCGACGTACTTGTTGGCCGCCGACACGAGCTCCCAGATGGTGTCGAGAGCGCGGTGGAAAGCGAGCGCCTCGAGGTGCTTCGCGGCCTGCTTCGACGCCGCAGTCGCCTTCTCGATCAGCTCGAGGTCGATGTCCTCGAGGGCATCGAGGTCCACCTTCGGGACGCGGCCGTCCAGGTTTTTCTTCACGATGCCGGCCACAATCCGATTCATGAGATTGCCGAGCCCATTGGCAAGCTCGCCGTTGTAACGATTGATCAGGTTGCGATGACTGAAGTCGCCGTCTTGACCGAAGCCAACCTCTCGCATGAAGTAGTACCGCAACACATCCGCACCGAACGCCTCGACCAATGGGCCCGGCGCAAGGAAGTTGCCTAGCGACTTCGACATCTTCTCGCCGTTGACCGTGAGCCATCCGTGCGCCCAGATCTGAGTGGGCAGCCGGATTCCCGCGCTCATCAAGAACGCGGGCCAGTAGATCGTGTGAAAACGTAGAATGTCTTTGCCAACGATGTGCGTGATCGTCCCGGACGACTGCCAGAACTCGTCATAGAGCGGGGCTTCGCCTTCCTCGGCCGGTCCGCCGAGCCCGCTCACGTAGTTCATCAACGCGTCGAGCCAGACGTACACGACGTGCTCTGGGTCTTCGGGTACTGGGACGCCCCACCGGAAGCTCGTCCGCGAGATCGATAAATCACGCAACCCCTCTTTGACGAATGCCTTCACTTCGTTGAAGCGCGCTTCGGGTCGCACGAACTCGGGATGCGCTTCGTAATAATCGAGCAGCGGCTGTGTGTAGTTGCTCAATCGGAAGAAGTAGCTGCGCTCCTTGATGCGCTCGACGGGTGTCTGATGAATCGGGCAGAGGTTGCCTTCCAGCAGCTCCTTCTCGGTCTTGAACGACTCGCACCCAACGCAGTACCAATCTTCGTAGTCGTCGAGATAGATGTCGCCCCTGTCTTGCATGAGCTTCCACAGCGCCTGAACGTTCTCGCGGTGCTGGACCGACGTCGTGCGGATGAAGCCGTCGTGGGCGCAGCCAAGCTCTTCCCACGTCGACCGGAATGGGGCGGCCATCCGGTCGACGAAGTCTTGCGGAGCAAGGCCCTCTTCCTTCGCGCGTCGCTCGATCTTCAATCCATGCTCATCGAGACCGGTCAGGAAGTACGTGGGCTTTCCGCGAAGGCGCGCATACCGTGACACCACGTCCGCGGCCACCGTGGAGTACGCGTGTCCGATGTGGGGCCGATCGTTGACGTAATAGATCGGCGTGGTGACGTAGAAGGGGCGAGCCATTGCGCGCCCGAGACTAGCCAAAATCGGCCAAGACGCCAGTTAGACCCCTTCGTGCTTGACCGGATCGGCCCTCGCGGCCCCAAAGCGCCGATCCGTCCACCGCTCATCCTCGAATATGCGGTGCATGTCCTTCGTCTTCTCGGCGGCCGCCTCGACGCTCTGGACCCGCGATCATCCGATCACGTCAAGCACGAACCGGTCTACCGCAGGTTTCGCAGACCAAACAGCAGTGAGTCCAGCGCAACCTGCTTATTCGCGTTGCGCTGCATGGATTGCACGCACTCGTGAATCAGAGAGACTCGAGCGGCCGCAGCGCTCGAAGAGACCGAGGTGGCCCGCTCCTCGAGGTCTTGTTCCCGCTCGGAGAATCCGAGCGCCTCCGCTGGAAGACCAAGGGAGGTTACCGAGAGGTCTCGGTAGAAGGTCTGGAGCGTGAGAAGCGCAAGCTCCAGGTCATCCCTCCGTGCCAGCTGCTCGGAAAGCTCGACCAACACCCCGGGACCAGAGCCGCGAACTGCGTCGTCGACCGATATCACCAGCTCGATCAGGGCGTCCACTGCGCCATCCCTCGCAAGCGCCAGTGCGACGTCGGCCCGTCCCGCGCTTAGCGCGATCGCGGGCGCGATCGACTCCTGTGGAGCGCCCTCGGACTGCAGGATGTCGCGCAGAACCGAATGGGGCAGACGGGCAAAGCGAATCCGTTGGCATCGAGAACGAATGGTGGGCAGCAACGAATCGGGGCGCTCCGAGGTGAGAATGAAGTGTACGTTCGGGCGTGGTTCCTCGAGCGTCTTGAGCAAGGCGTTGGCCGCCTCCGGCTGAAAGACCGGGAAGGAGACATCCGCCTCTGGAAAGATGAAGAAAGTCGAAGCGGCCTCGAACGGCGCGAACTGTGCAAGTGGCAGGATCTCGCTGCGCAATACCTCGACTTGGATGTTACGCTTGCCTTCGTCCCGCGGCCGAAACACCCGCACGTCGGGATGCGACCCTGATTCGATGCGGTCGGCTACGTGTAGATCTCCGCCCGCCACGACGTCGGTCGCAAACGCAACGGCGGTGCGTTCCTTCCCAACCCCACTAGGCCCGTCGAACAGATAGGCAGAGGCGACACGGCCGTGCTCGCGCGCCCTGCGGAGTGCTCGAATAGCGCCATCCTGAGCCCGCACCGAATCCAGCGCGCTCACCGGTCCGAGCCTCCCGTGAAGATCGAAATCGCGATCGTCTGCACGGCATCTACCACTTCGTCGGGCGAGAATGCATCCGGATCGACGAACGCCTGCATCACCAGCCCGTCGAGTAAGCCGATGACGATTCGGGGCAAGAGGTCGAGCGAGATCCGAGGCTCCAGGCCCAGGGACACCAGGTTCTCTTGCAGGTAGTCACGGATTTGCTGGGCGCCCAACTCGTAGAACTCCGCCAGCTTCGGCCGGAGCGATTCGTCGTACAAGCTCAGCGCGATCAGGTCCGCGACGACCAGCGCCTCGTCGGTGCGCTCGGCTCGTGCCGCCCACAGCTCCTCCAGCGACTTCCGGAGCGCCTCGAATGGATTGTCCGACGGGGACCACGCCTGGACCGTGCGTGCCTGGACGACATTGCAGGCGGTCTCGAGGACAGCGTGAATGAGCGCCTCTTTGGTCGGGTAGTGATAGTGCAGCGCGCCTTTGCTCATGCCGGCTTCTTTGGCGATTTCGAGCAGGCTGGTCCGGGCGTACCCCTGGCGCGCGAGGACGCGGATCGCCGCGCTGATGATCTGCTGGGAGCTGACCGCGCTCTTTGCGTACGCCATGAATGGAGACAATGACGCGTGCTCCTGGGGCTCGTCAACCGCTTGTGCTAGAGCCGCCCCGTGAGTGAACAAGGTCAGTCGCTAACGCGCCTCGTCGAGCTGATGCGCACATTGCTTGGCCCCAACGGCTGCCCCTGGGATCGTGAACAGACGCTCGAGACCCTCCGGCAGTACGTGATCGAAGAGGCGCATGAGGTCGTCGATGCGATCGACCATGGAACACCGGAGATGCTCCGGGAAGAGCTGGGCGACCTTCTATTACAAGTGGTTTTCCAGGCTGCGCTCACGGACCAAAAGGGATGGTTCGACATCGATGGCGTGGTCGATGCGATATGCGAGAAGCTGGTGCGCCGGCACCCATGGGTTTTCGGCGACGAAGAAGTCGACGACGCGAGCGGCGCAATCAACAGATGGGAAGCGATCAAGGCCAAGGAGAAGAAGGAGCGAGGCGCGCTGAGCGGCGTGCCGGTGGCGTTGCCGAGTCTTCTGCGCGCGGTGCGGATCGGGGAAAAGGCCAGCGCCGTTGGCTACGACTGGCCCGACGCCGGCGGTCCGCGTGACAAGGTCGATGAAGAGCTGAAAGAGCTCGACGAGGCCGCCGCGGACCAAGACATGACCGCCCTCGAGCACGAGCTCGGTGATCTCTTGTTCGCCCTCGCGACCTATGGCCGTAAGCAAGGGCTGGACCCCGAGGCCGCGCTTCGCGGTTCGCTCCATCGTTTCTCTTCCCGATTCCGGCATTGCGAGGTCGCCGCCCACGCCGAGGGCAAGAGCCTTCGCGACTACGACGAGCCGGAGCTCGATGAGATGTGGGAGCGCGCGAAAGCCGCCGAACGCAAGCGGTAGCGCTAGGGCCATTCTACGTTCCAAGCACGACTACAGTCGTTCTTCGGGAAACGGCATAACGGCCTGAATTGAGTCGGCGCCGAGCAGTAGCATCAACAACCGGTCGACGCCGAGCGCGTTGCCACCGCTTTCCGGCATGCCCCGCTCCAAGTCGTCCAGAAACCGCTCGTCGATCGGATAGACCGGCGCGCCTGCGGCCTGGCGGTCGGCCTGGTCCCGTTCAAAGCGTCGTCGCTGTTCCGCCGCGTCGGTCAGTTCGCCAAAGCCATTGCAGAGCTCCACGCCCCGGAAGAATGCTTCGAACCGGTCCGCCATTCCGTTTGGTTTGAGCCTCGCAAGCGACGCCATCGAGGACGGCCAATCCGTCACGATAACGGGTCGCTCATTGCCGAGCCGCGGCTGAACCTCCTCGGCCCACACGCGAAAGAATCGCTCCTCGTCGTGTATCACCGCGTCGAGCGCAACGTCGCCATGAACCTGCAGCGCCTCATCCACCGTCAGCCGTTGCCAAGGCACAGAAAAAGGGGACAGTTCCCCTTTTTCTGTGAGCGCGTTGGCCACGAATGCGACCAACTCCTCGGTGTCACGAATCACGTCGTCCGATGTCGAGTCGGCGCGGTACCACTCGAGCATCGTGAACTCTCGCTCGTGATGTCGGCCGTGCTCGTCCGCGCGGTAGCTTCGGCCCAGCTGAAAGATACGTTCGGCGCCGGCGCTCAGCAGACGCTTCATCTGGTACTCGGGGCTCGTCGCGAGCCATCCGGCCGGTTCCCCCTTCGGGTTTCTCACCTCGAATGCTGCCAGATGCACATCGAGACCGGGGGAAGGCACGATCGCCGGCGTCTCTACCTCGACGAAATCACGTTCTTCGAAGAAGCGCCGAATAGAGCGGTGCGCCACGGCCCGCAGCGCCAAGACCTGCAGGACAGCGGGATCGGCTGGTGCCGCCATTGCTGTACTCAGCGTTTGACGCGCTCGACGTAGTCGCCCGTGCGCGTGTCGATTTTCAGCTTGTCGCCGGCATTGACGAAGAGCGGCACGTTGACCACTAGATCGGTCTCGCAAGTTGCGGGCTTGGTGGTGTTGCTGCTGGTGTCGCCCTTGAACCCAGGTTCCGTCTCGGTGACCAGCAACTCCACGAAGGTGGGGGGAGTCACGCCGATGGGGCGCCCCTCAAAGAGCATTATGTCCACCTCCGTCCCATCGAGGAGATAGTGCACATTGTCCCCGAGTTGCTCGTTCGAGAGCGAGATCTGCTCGTAGCTCCGGGTGTCCATGAAAACGCGAGCATCGCCCTCAGGGTAGAGATACTGCATCGTGCGTTCTTCGGTGTCGGCTTTCTCTAGCTTCTCGCCGCTCTTGAACGTCCGGTCGATCACGGCGCCGGTCATCATGTTCTTGATGCGAGTGCGGACGAAAGCCTGGCCTTTACCTGGCTTCACGAACTGGTGGTCGACGACCGCGAAGGGAACGCCGTCGATGAGCATCTTGAAGCCTTTTTTGATGTCTGAGGTATCTGCCATGGGATCAGTTCTCGCGAATTTTCTGAGAGGCGACGAGAAGGTCGCTCGGTTGATTGGGAGTCTCGGTGTTCTCGGCCGTGACCTGAACCTCGAACTCGCGCAGCGAGGTCGGAATCGATGCCCGGCCCGTCTGAAGCTCGGGATCATAGTCGAGCGCAGTTTGGTACACCGGATATTCGCCCATTGAGGAGAACCAAACGATGTAGTGCGTCAGGCCGAGCTCGATCTTCTGGGGTGGGACGAGATGATCTAGCGTGACGGTGATGAGGATTTCTTCCCTGTCGATCCTCTCGACGTCGACCTGCCCTTGCGCCGCCGGCACATAGGCACTGCCAACCAGTGCGTAGTCGCCCGGTGGATGGCAGCTGGCGATCATCGAAATCGTGATCAGTAAGATAAGGCGCAGCCCCACGAAGTCCTCCACGTCTCGGCTTGTAGGCGGCCCGTCAAGCGACGTCAAGCGCCTGCCCTTGCCTAGCGCCCAGGTCGGTTGTACTCCGGGTTTCATGCGAGACGTCGACGACGAGGTGCGCCAGATCAAGAAGGAGATCGTCGAGAGCCGTGGCCTGATCATCAAGACCAACAACCTGGTCAACGCTCTCGGCGCCGACATCAAATCGATCGCCAAGCGCCAGGCGGGGTACGAGCGGCGGCTGAACTGGAATAGCGGAGTCGCGATCGCGGTGATTGGCGCGATCTCGTTCGCCGGGCTGAAGCTCTATTTCGACGCGCAGACGGGAGGCATGCGGTCCGAAATGAGCGCGGCCGAAACCAGCGTCGAAGAGCTCCGCAACGACCTGAGCGACGAGGTCCGCCGAGCTTCGGATCGGGCGACGGCCGCCGCCAAGGCCACGAGGTACTACGATCTGATTCGGGCCCGGAAGCGTGTGGAGGTCGTTCGTGAGTATCCGGCGATGTCCAAGGAGGCGCTGTCGCCTGCGGAGGCCGCGGTGTTCCGGGACTTCGAGCAGCGGTTCCGACAGGATCTGTCCCTCGAGGCGTATCAGAAGGGCCTCGCGCTAGTGGAGGGAAAAAAGTACGCCGAGGCGATCAAGCGCTTTGAAGAGGCGACCGAGCTGCACCCGGACGGTTCACACATTCCGGCCGTCAAGCACAGCCTCGCGCTTTCGCTACGCAAGGAGAAGCGTTCCGCGGAAGCCCTCATACTGGCGCAGCAAGTCGCGGACCAAACCACCGATAGCGCTCTGCAACCGGATGGCTGGTGGCTCGTCGCGTTGTGCGCGCGTGATGACGACGATCTGGACACGGCTCGTGACGCGCTCAAAATTCTAATCAAGAAGTGGCCGCGGTCGGCCTTGTCGCGCGACGCGAGGCCTCTACTTCGCGAGGTGACGCGCGAGGCTTATCTCGGGAAGAAGGCCACGATGGCC
This sequence comes from Deltaproteobacteria bacterium, assembly GCA_019313915.1. GTDB lineage: Bacteria > Myxococcota_A > Polyangia > Polyangiales > Houyiibacteriaceae > SG8-38. The sequence continues at coordinate 12,767 of JAFDAJ010000004.1, read as the reverse complement.
GTTCCGCCTAGCGCTCCCTAGTAGGCTGCGGGGTAACAAGTGTGCATCGACTCTGCCCGTGACGTGTGCCACGTTGTCTATTGATGGCCCGGCCGCGTGTTGCATTCGTAGGTTCCGGCGGCGCTGCAAAAGGCGTAGCCCACATCGGTGTGCTGCGCGCGATGGAGGAGCTCGGCATCGAGGCTGATATCTGCGTGGGCGCGTCAGCCGGCGCGATTGCCGGCGCGTTCTACGCCGAGGGCTACACGCCAGCGCAGATGATCGACTGGTTTCGCCCGTTCTGGCAGCGAGGTCTCGAAGCCCCACCGCTCAAGGCTCGCTATTTCCTCGGCCTCCCCAATCAAGAGCAGCGGCGAAGCTGGGGATATCTCTCCAGCGGCCTTCTCTCTATCGACCGATTCGAGCGCTTCGTCGCCGCCCAGCTGCCGACGGACGATTTTCGCAACCTCGAGAAGCGCCTGCTGATCACCGCCGCTGACATCGACGGCCGCGGCCGCGTGGTATTCGGCCGCGGGTACCGTGACGACGTCCCGATCAGCAAGGCATTGGCCGCGTCGACGTGCATGCCAGGGCTCTTCCGCCCGCACCGCATTGGTGACCGTTTCTACATCGACGGCGAGGTCGTCCGCACTCTGAGCATCGACTTGGCAGTCGAGGCCGGCGCCGACGTCGTCATCGTATCCAACGTGTACCGCCCTCATGTTGGCCGTGCCGGAAGTCGCTCACTGGTGTACCAAGGCGGTCTCGCAGTAGTCCGCCAATCGTTGAACATCATTCTCAACGAAAAGGAAAAGCGAGGCATCGACTTGATCCACAAGATGTATCCTCAGGTGCAAGTCCTAGTGGTCTCACCGGATCTCGGCCGCTTGCCATTTACGTCGCGGTTGCACGCGCGGACCATGCTCCGGCGCGGCTACCGCGACGCGTTGCGCATTCTGGCGAAGGCGAAGCGGCGCGGAGTATTCGAAGTTGCGCCGAACGTCCGCAGTATAGGCGAAGCTTAGGGATAAAAGAGGATCGAGTCACCGGGGCCCGGCGCGACGCGATCCGCCAGTGCCAGTGACCGGGATTAGCTCGTCTGCTCGACTGCCCAGGTGAGGTATTCCTCGCTCACCCGTTCCGCGGGTATCGCCACGATCTCGGGCACTTCATACGGATGATTCGCCTTGATCCACACCGCCAGCTCGTCGAACCGCCCACGGCGCGTCTTGATCAGCAGCTGAACTTCGGTATCGCTCTCGGTCCTCCCCTGCCAGCGATAGAAAGACCTCACGCCGGGAATTGCGTTCACGCAGGCTGCCAATCGGTCATCAACGAGGCCTTTGGCGAGCTTCTCAGCGATGGCCTCGTCAGGCACCGTGCAAAGGACGACGATTAGCTGGTCTTCGGCGCTCATCGGCCGAGCATACTCAAAGTGCGTGAACCGTCACGCCAAGGTCGCGATCGATGACGGCCACGGAGCGTTCCGGGATAGGCTCGTAGCCGACTGGATTTTCGTCGATGCCGCTCACCACCATGACATACCGCAGTTGCGTGCTGCTGGCGGGCGGGGGCGTGTAGTCGTCGGGCGGATCGTGAAGCCCCTGGCGTTCGACATAGGTCATTGGTGCACCGTGGCGCACAGCGTACATCGAGCGTCCGTTGGTCAGGATGAAGCTCAGTCCGGCGTCGGTGCTGCCTACCTCGGCGGCGACCCGTTCGAGCAACGTGATTGCGGCGCTTAGCGCCGGCAGTGCCTGCGCCTCGTTGACGTCGGGGTTGTCGAGTTGTCCCGCATCGTGGAGCAGAGTGAGCACGGTGTGGAAGAGATACTCACTGTCGGTCTGGCCACGAATGTTGCGGCGCAGGAAATCGGGAATCATCTCCGCAAGGTTCTCGCGCATCGCGTCGAAGCGCCCAATCGTCCCTTGGTGCGCGAAGAGCCAGCTACGCATTCGGAATGGGTGCGCGTTCTCCGCTCGGAAGTCTCCGACCGTCGGCTGGCGCATGTGCAACACCGCGCAATCCGAACGAACGTCGCCTGCGCTGTTCTGCCAATCGACGAGTTCTCCGGCCCGGGTCGGGCGCTTCTTATGGAGCACTTCGTCGCCGTGATAAAAACCGATGCCCCAGCCACTTGCGTCAGCCGGCGCCGTCTCTTGGCGAAGCACCGCTCGCTCTTGATAGAGCGCATCGCGCATCCGGTCGCCTCGATTCGCAACATAACCGATGAGCCTACTCATTGCTCGAACATCCAAGTAAAGGGTAAGTGGAGTAGTGCATCATCGGTCCCCAATCCAAAAATACCACGCGTCCGGATCCGCATCAACGAAGTGGGCCTAGCCCCGTGGTGACGGAGTCGTTTTACGGGGGCGCCCACAGGTCGGTTGTGAACGTACACAAAATGGGCTCACGGATCGGATTGTGGTAGCGAGATAGTATGTCCGCCGCATTCGACGGCGCGTTGGATGACTACATTCAGCATCTGCGTGTGGAACGAGGCCTTTCGAAACATACGGTGGATGCGTACGCTCGGGATCTCGTTCGCTTCGGTGCCTGGTTTGCGGACGAACCAGCTTCACTCGACCAAATCGATGAAGCGCGTGTTGCGGGATACCTCGTCACGCTCTCACGGGACGGCCTGAGCGCGCGTACGCAGGCGAGGGCGCTCAGCGCCATTCGGGGATTCTTTCGCTTTCTCATTCAGGAGCGGCGCCTGCAGGCTGACCCTACCGAACTCCTTGAAGGGCCACGCTTGTTGCGGAAACTTCCGGACATCTTGAACCGAGATGAAGTCTTGCGGCTTCTCAGCGCGCCGGCGGGGTCCAAGCCGAACCGCATTCGCGATCGCGCGATGTTGCACACCATGTACGCGGCTGGCCTTCGAGTGACTGAGCTCATCGATCTAGATCTCTCGGACGTGAACCTCGAGGAGGGATTCGTTTCCGCGCTGGGCAAGGGTAACAAGCGGCGCATCGTCCCCATCGGGGCGCACGCGCGTGCAGCCATGGTCGAGTATCTTGCTGAGGTAAGGCCCAAGTGGGCGCGACCGGCGAGCCGTGCTTGCTTCGTTACCGCGCGCGGCAAGGCGATGACTCGCCAAAGTTTTTGGATCTTGGTGAAGAAGTACGCCCGTGCCGCGGGCATCACAAAGCCGATCTCACCCCACAAGCTCCGTCACTCGTTTGCGACGCATCTGCTTACCGGCGGTGCGGACCTCCGTTCGGTGCAGACGATGCTGGGGCACGCCGACATCTCGACCACGCAGATCTACACCCACGTCAGCGGGGAGCATCTGCGGAAGATGCACGAGCGGTATCACCCTCGCGGGTAATTGTGATCACAGGTTCAGGGCTTCTGGCTGGTTCGTTCAAGTAATCGCCCCGCGGCCGAAGACTCGGTATCCTTGGAGCGATGTCGACGTTCGACGTGTGGATCATTCGCTTCGAGCCAGGGGACTCAGCACCAGCGGAACGCCTGCAAAGCGCGTTCGGCATCGATGCGGCAAGCGCACAATCCCTGGAACAGAGCCTACCCAAGGTGGTCAAGCACGGCGTTCCCGCCAAGGCGGCGGGGGAAATGCGGCAGGCGCTAGAGGCGATTGGTGCGGTAGTCGAGTGCCGGCCCGCGCGAGACGCCAAGCCAGTTCCGAGTGCGAGCGGTCCGCAAAGCGCTGCGGTGTTTCATCCGCCCGGCGCAGACTTGTTTCCGGCCGGCCGCGTCTCGGCGATCGATCCGTTCGCTCCAGCTACCGAAGCCGGGGTGCCGCGCATTTCCGTCGATGACCCCATTCCGCCTATGCCGGTAGCCCGAACCGAGCCGCCATCGGAAGCGGAGGAACCGCGCAGGATCAGCGCTTCCTTGTTGGCTGCGTCGCGCGACCAGCAGCGGCGCAGGTTCGTCCGCCAAGCCGTGGGAACCATCGTCTCCGGCGTTGCCATCCTCGCGATCGGCTGGTTCTTCGGCAACTCGGTTCTGCGCGGTGAAGCCGACTGGATGGGCATCGGCTTCGACGGCCTGGGCATCTATTTCCTCGGAGGCGGGGTGTTCGACCTCGTCGCTACACTTAGGAGCTGAGCCCCGTGAGGATGACCCTTCCAAAACTTGTCTGGCTCGTAGCAGCGGTGACTATCGCTTGGGGGTTGAACACCTGGCGTCAGAACGCAGCCGAGCACGGCCTCGATGCGGCCCGCGAAGGAGATCGCAGTGCGGCAGAACGCTGGGTAGACCGCGCTCTCCGTGAGAGCAAGTGCCAGCTCCATGAGGCTCGGGGGTACATTTCTTCCTCGACAACTCGGCAATACGTTCGCCGGCCCGACTACGTCGAGACGTTTGTCGAGAAGCTCTACGCCGACGGGGCTCCCCAGATCGAGATCTGCGATTCCGACGCGCTCGGCTTCCGGTTCGCTCACTACCTCGTCGTCACACTGCCGGATGATTCGAGCAACCACGAGCGCATCATCGCTGACGCCCAAAGCTTCGTACGACGTGATGCGGTGGTGTATCGAGGCGTGACCTCGACCGAAGTCGAGGAGATCGTTCGCACGTCGACCCTGCTCGGGAAGCGCCGCGTGCTCGTTGATTTGCCTGCAGAAGCCGACTGAATCTGGATTCGGGCGCCTCTGTGGACTCGTGCTATAGGCCTGCCGCTCTGCACGCAATAGAGACGACATTGAGGAGGCAAGCGCCGTGAACATTCACGAGTATCAGGCAAAAGAGCTCTACCGGAAGTACGGAATTCCGGTGCCGAAGGGTATCGCCTGCATGTCGCCCGAGGAGGCGACCACAGCGGCTGCAAAGCTCATCGAAGAAACCGGCAGTGATGTCGTCGTCGTCAAGGCGCAGATTCACGCAGGTGGCCGAGGCAAGGCCGGCGGCGTGAAGGTGGTGAAGGGCGTCGCCGCAGCCACCGATGCTGCGAATGACATCTTTGGCAAGACGCTCGTCACGCATCAGACCGGTCCGGAGGGCAAGGTCGTGCAGCGCCTGCTCGTCGAGCAAGGCCTCGCGATCAAGAGCGAACTCTACCTCGCACTCGTCGTCGATCGCGAGACCAGTCGAATCGCGATCATGGCATCGACCGAAGGCGGCATGGATATCGAAGAGGTCGCCGCGAGCGCTCCGGAGAAGATCCACACTATCTCCATCGACCCGGCGGTGGGGCTGCAGGGCTATCAGGTTCGTCAGCTCGCGTTCGGGCTGGGGCTGTCTAAGCAAGAGCAGAAGAACTTCGGCAAGCTCCTCACGGGCCTTGCGAAGCTCTTCGAACAGGAAGACTGCTCGATCGCCGAGATCAACCCGCTCATTCTAACCGAGGACGAGCAGGTCATCGCACTCGACGCCAAGGTGACCTTCGATTCCAACGCCGAGTTCCGCCACAAAGCCTTCTGGGATTCGCTGCGTGACCTTTCCGAGGAGGCGCCGACCGAGACCGAGGCCAAGGAAGCCGGGCTTTCGTTCATCCAGCTCGACGGCAACATCGGTTGCCTGGTCAATGGCGCGGGTCTCGCCATGAGCACCATGGACACCATCAAGTACTACGGCGGTGAGCCCGCGAACTTCCTCGACGTAGGCGGCGGCGCGAGCCAGGAATCCGTCACCAAGGCGTTCCGGATCATCCTCCAGTCCGACACGGTCCAGGGCATCTTCGTCAACATCTTCGGCGGCATCATGCGCTGCGACACCATCGCCAACGGCGTGGTCGCGGCCACCAAAGAGCTCGGCCTGCAGGTTCCGCTCGTGGTTCGGCTCGAGGGCACCAAGGTCGACGAGGGTCGGAAGATCCTCGACGAGTCGGGGCTGGCCATTACGTCCGCGGCCACGATGGCCGAGGGCGCCAAGAAAATCGTCGAATTGGCAAAGGGATAGGGGCGATGTCGATTCTCGTAGATAAGGATACCAGGCTCGTCGTTCAGGGCATGACCGGCAGCGTTGGCAAGTTCCACACCGAGCAGATGCTCGCCTATGGCACCAATGTCGTGGCGGGATGCACCCCCGGCCGTGGCGGCCAGTCCCTAATGGACGTGCCGGTTTTCGACACGATGCGCGACGTCGTGAAGCAGACCGGGGCCAACGCATCTTGTGTTTTCGTGCCGCCGCCCTTTGCCGCCGACGCAATCCTCGAGTCGGTCGACGCTGAGATGCCGCTGGTCGTCTGCATCACGGAGGGCATCCCCGTGATGGACATGATCAAAATTCGACGCGTTCTAGCTTCGCAGGATAAGACGCGCCTCATCGGGCCGAACTGCCCCGGGGTCATCACCCCGGATCAGTGCAAGATCGGCATCATGCCGGGCCATGTCCACAAGGCTGGGCGCATCGGCGTCGTCTCCAAGAGCGGCACCTTGACCTACGAAGCGGTCGGACAGCTCACCGCCCTTGGCATTGGCCAGAGCACAGCGGTCGGCGTTGGGGGCGACCCGATCAACGGGACCGACTTCATCGACGTCTTGAAGCTCTTCAACGACGATCCGGATACCGACGGGGTGATTCTGATCGGCGAAATCGGCGGCAACGCAGAGGAGCAGGCCGCAGCCTGGATCAAAGAGAACTTCAAGAAGCCGGTTGCCGGTTTCATCGCGGGGCGCACGGCGCCTCCCGGCAAGCGCATGGGTCATGCGGGCGCCATCATCAGCGGGGGCAAAGGCACCGCGGATGCCAAGATCGAGGCCCTCGAGGACGCCGGCGTGAAGGTTGCGCCGACGCCGTCCGACATGGGCACCACACTGCAGAGCCTTCTCTAGTAACAAGAACGGGGCGGGAGGATAACGATGTCGAAGAAACCCATGCGTGTCGCGGTCACGGGTGCCGCAGGCCAGATTGGCTATAGCCTTCTTTTCCGAATTGCCGCGGGCCAGATGCTCGGCGACGACCAACCGATCATCCTCCAGCTCGTCGATATTCCGCCGGCGATGAAGGCGGTGAGCGGCGTCATGATGGAGCTCGACGATTGCGCGTTTCCGCTCCTCGCCGGCATGGAAGCCAGCGACGATCCGGCGACGGGGTTCAAGGACACTGACGTCGCGCTGCTCGTCGGCGCGCGGCCGCGAGGCAAGGGCATGCTCCGCAAGGACTTGCTCGAGGCCAACGGTGCGATCTTCACGGGGCAAGGTAAAGCGCTGAGCGACGCGGCCAGCCGTGACGTCAAGGTGCTCGTCGTTGGCAATCCAGCCAACACCAACAGCTACATCGCGATGAAGAACGCGCCTGACCTCGATTCGTCGTGCTTCACCGCCATGGTGCGTCTCGATCAGAATCGCGCGATGTCCCAGGTCGCGACCAAGACCGGGCGCCCCGTCACCGACGTCAAGAAGGTTACCATTTGGGGCAACCACTCGGCGACCCAGTATCCGGACCTCTTCAACGCCGAAATAGACGGTAAGAGCGTGGCCGGCCTCATCAACGACCAGGCTTGGATCGAGAACGACTTCATTCCTACCGTGCAGCAGCGCGGTAAGGCGATCATCGACGCACGCGGCCTTTCGAGCGCGGCTTCGGCGGCGAACGCGGCGATCGACCACATCCGCGAATGGCACCTCGGCACTCCGGACGGCGACTGGGCCTCGATGGCGGTTCCGTCCGACGGCAGCTACGGCGTGCCCGAAGGCATTCTTTACGGCTTCCCCTGCACCTGCAGTGGCGGCAGGTGGTCCATCGTCCAGGGGCTCGAGATCAACGAGTTCAGCCGGGCCAAGATGGATGCCACTGCTGCGGAGCTTCAAGAGGAAGCTGCAGCAGTCGCACATCTGGTTTAGGCTTCGGCCAATCCTATCGAAGCGGAGCCCGTATGCGAAAGCCCAGGCTGGTTGAAGAGCACGAAGCGGAAGGTAAGCGCATCGTCGTGGACGGTCAGCACATCTTCGTCCGCGAAGAGGGCGAGGGCGAACCGGTCCTGTTGCTGCATGGCGTGCCCTCGAGCTCGTTCCTGTTTCGGAAGATGCTCCCAGAGCTTGCCGCGCGTGGCCTTCGGGCGGTCAGCTTCGACTTTCCCGGCGTCGGCCTGAGCGATAAGCCCAAGGGCATCGACTACGACTGGCATGCGCTGGCGAAATGGGTTGGCCGTGTCGTCGATACACTGGCCCTTCCACCGGTCCATCTCGTCTTACACGACATCGCGGGGCCGATTGGCGCGGAATGGGCGATTCAGAACCCGGTGAAGGTTCGTTCGATCACCGTCACCAATACGTTGCTGGATGTCGCCCACTTCACCCCGCCGTTTCCGATGTGGACCTTCCGTCTGCCGGCGATGCGGCACGTGGCCTTTTCGACCATGAATGTCCCAACGATGCTGAAGCTGTTCAGGTACAGCGGTGTCAAGAATCCTGAGGCCATCGATGAAGACGTCGTCGCGAGCTACATCTACCTGCTCAAGAACAACGGCGGCCACCACAGCTTCCTCAAGATCATGCAGGGCTTCGACCTGACGGAACACCACCGAGACTGGCTACGCGACGGTTTGCTCGCGATCGACAAACCGATGCAGCTCGTCTGGGGGGAGCAAGAGATCGCGATTCCGAAGTCGCAGCTGCACTACATCAAGCAGGTGTTCCGGTTGCGAGCCGAGCACATGGTCGACGCCCGCCACTTCCTTCAAGAGGAGCATCCGGCGGTCATCGCTGCGCATATCGCCACCTTCGCGCAGGACATTGCCCAGCAATCAAAACGCGCTACCCCGTAAAGTGCCTTCGGCACCACGGGACTTCGCCTCGTAAAGCGCCCTGGCGCCACCGGGCTCCGGCCCCCGAATAGCAAGAAAAGAGGAGCCGATATGGCTGTCGAACGCACCCTTAGCATCATCAAGCCCGACGCCGTCGAGCAGAACAACATAGGGAACATCCTCGCCATGATTCAGGGCGCGGGTCTCAAAGTTCTCGGGACGCGCATGCTGCACCTGAGCCGCGCGCAGGCCGAGGGCTTCTACGAGGTCCACAAAGAGCGTCCGTTCTTTGGCGAGCTCGTCGAGTTCATGACGCGCGGCCCCGTGGTCGTCACCGCGCTCGAGGCAGACGACGGCGTGGCCCGCTACCGCACCCTGATGGGATCGACCAACCCCGCCGAGGCGGATGAAGGCACGATCCGTAAAGCCCACGGCACCGACATCGGAGAGAACGCCTGCCACGGCTCGGACAGCGTCGAGAACGGCCAGATCGAAGTCGCCTACTTCTTCCCCGAGTATCTCCTCAAGTAAGCCATGGTCGACACGAGCGAAAACCAGTTGCGCACACTCGTCGAGCAGGCATTCGAAGACCGTTCGAAGCTCGCAGGTGCGCAGTACCGCAGCGCTGTCGAAGAGACAATCGAGCTGCTCGACAAGGGGAAGGTTCGCGTCGCGACGCGCGGTGACGACGGTGAGTGGACCGTCCATGCGTGGACCAAGCAGGCGATCCTTCTCTACTTCGGCATCCGCGGGATGGAACGCGTCGAGGTCGGCGCGTACGAGTACCACGACAAGATTCCCCTCAAGAAGCACCTCGATGAGCAGGGCGTACGAGTCGTACCGCCCGGTACGATTCGTTACGGCGCTCACATGGAGCCCGGCAGCATTCTGATGCCCGGCTACGTGAACATCGGCGCGTACGTAGGTGCAGGCTCGATGGTCGATACCTGGGCCACGGTCGGCTCGTGCGCACAGGTCGGCAAGGGTGTTCATCTTTCGGGAGGTGTCGGCCTCGGCGGTGTCCTCGAACCTCCCGGCGCAAAGCCGGTGATCATCGAAGATGGTGCCTTTCTCGGCTCCCGCTCGATTGTCGTTGAAGGCTCCCGCATCGGTGAAGAGGCGGTCCTCGGCGCCAACGTCGTGATCACCTCCAGCACGAAGATAATCGACGTAACCGGCACACAGCCCGTCGAAACCCGGGGCTACGTCCCTCCGCGCTCGGTGGTCATTCCCGGCACCCGCCCCAAGAAGTTCCCCGCTGGCGAATACCAAATCCCGGTTGCCCTGATTATCGGCCAGCGAAAGGCAAGCACGGACAAGAAGGTCACGCTCAACGACGCGCTCCGAGACTTCGGCGTCTCTGCGTAACCTGTCTCTTGCGCGCAAACCCGAGGCGAGACCTCTAGGACGCGGTTTCTGCCAGGCTTTTGGATTCCTCCGTTGAAGTCCACGGCCCATTCGTGTTTAGATGCGCGGATGCGCAACATCTTCCTCCTGTTCGTTCTTGGCCTCCTCATCAGCGGCGACTCATTCACCAGTCGGGTCGATGCCGAAGAGACGCATCAAATCCGAATCGCGACGTTGGCGCCCCGGCAGTCTTCGCTCGGCGATATCTATCAGACGTTCAAGATCGGGATGAAGAAGGCGACCAACGGCGCGGTCAACGTGAAGATGTACTACGGGGGCATCGCCGGCGACGAGATCACCGTCGTTCGGAAGATGCGTGTTGGGCAACTCGACGGTGCGTTGATCACCTCGACCGGCCTGTCCGCCCTCGTTCGGCAGGTACTCGTCATGGAGGCGCCTGGCCTCATCCGAAGCTACCCCGAGCTCGACGCGGTGCGTGAAGACCTCGCGCCGCAGTTCGAAGCGCTGTTTGAGAAAGCCGGATACAAGCTCGTCGCTTGGGGCGATGCCGGCAAGACTCGGATCTTCTCCACCAGCAAGATCTTTGGACCTTCCGATTTGCAGAACGTGCGGCCGTGGGTGTGGAAAGACTCCGCGACGATGAGGGCGTTCATCAAGGCCGCGGGGGCCAACGGCGTGTTGCTGAACCTGCCCGAGGTGTACTCCGGATTGCAAACCGGCATCATCGACACGATCATCGCGTCCTCCGTCGGCGTGCTGGCCTTCCAATGGCATACGAAGCTCAAGACCATGGCCAAGCAGGCGGGTGGCATCGTCACCGGCGCCTTCGTCATCAGACTGGACCATCTGGCGACCCTTCCCCAAGAGGCCCGCGACTATCTCGACGAGGTCTCTGGCGAGACCGAAGACAGGTTGCGCGTGGAAGGCCGCAAGATCGACGACGAGGCCGCTGTGATGCTCTCGAAGAAGCTCAAGGTGATCAACCTCTTCCGAGCCCAGCGTCAGTGGGAGGAAGTGCAGTTCACAGCTCGAGAGTCACTCGTCGGGCGAATGTACTCCCGGGCACTCCTGAGTCGGGTGCAGGAGATCCTGGGGAAGTAGTCCGCAACGTCGATGCTTCGCATCGTCCACGGGCCTTGGGCCCCTTTCCGTTAGTAGCCGCCGCCGCGTTGGAAGCGTTTCCAGGCGGCGCACGGAGTCCCGTAGCGCTTGTCGACGTATTGCAGGCCCCAGGCGATTTGCGGCCAGGGGTTTGTTCGGTGGTCGACCCCGTAGGCCTTCCCCGATGCGGACATCTTCTTGCAAGGGTAAGACTGCGGGATACCGCATGCGCCTGTGCGCTTGTTCCGTGCGCGATGGTTCCAATGGCTTTCCGCCTGCCACAGGTTGTCGAGGCATTGCAACTGGGGCGCGTTGTCCCACTGCGAGTATTCGGTCCGAATCAAGTAGCGGGCGATTTCCTTATTCTGCGCCGCAGTGTTGTTCGTTGCGTGCAATGTCGGCTTCGCGTTCGGTTCGCTGTTGGCACATCCACAGGTGGCCAGGACCACCGCAATGGAAGCGAACGATACGAAAAGCGTTTGAATCATAACGTAACCACGGCGTGCAGGGTAACAGGTCCGTGCCGGTCGACAATTTCAGGGGCTTGATCATCGGCACGGGGAGCGGGGACCCGGGCTCCTTAGATCGGCAGCATCTTTTTTGTCGAGGGCTTCATCCCCGCTAGCATGGTGGGCTACCGGGCGCGTTGCCTGGAGGGGAGTTGTGGATGAAGAAAATTTCATGTTGGAGTGGTGCGCTCGCTCTCAGCCTTGCGCTGATGGTCGTCGGTTGCAGCGATGACAGTGGCGGAGATGGCGGCAGTGGAGGAAGCGCTGGTAGCGGAGGAAGCGCAGGCAGCGGAGGAAGCGCTGGCACTGGAGGAAGCGCTGGTGGCGGAGGAAGCGGAATCGGCACAGACGACATCTTCGAGGTGGATGGCAGCACACTGGCGGTGATGGAGCTCAATGGCGACGTGACGGACGGCAGCGACGAGGGGCGAGACGGAACGCTCCTCGGCGGGGACTTCGTCGCCACCGAGTTTGGACAAGGTTTGCGCGTTCTCGGGATGGGCCCTCAGGGGATCAACTGGGACGCCTACAAAGACCTGATCACACATCCATTCACCATCGAGTTGGTGCTCGTGCCGACCGACACCTACGACTATCGGCGCCTCTTCCGATACGACGATACGCTGGATGAGGGATGGTATTATGGCACTCCCGTCCCCGACGTGGGCGAACCATTCGTCGAAGACGAGCGTCACTACATTGCAATCGTCTCGCGCGAGGAGAGCATGGAGCTTCTGATCGACGTCTATCTCAACGGCGCCATGATTGGCACGACTCCAGCAGGCTACCTGGGCTCGTTTACAGATCCCCTAGCCAACGCGGTCTTCTTTGAGGATGACGACGATGAGCACCTCATCGGCGTCGTCGATGCGCTCCGTATTTCAACGGGAAGCCGTTCCATGGTTGAGATTTCCGCGGTGCAGAGTCGCCTCGAAGGACGCCCAGACGGGGGCCCCACGTGTGACGATGGTCTTCAGAACGGGGACGAACTGGGCATCGACTGCGGCGGCAGCTGCCCAGCTTGCATCTAAGCGCTCGTCTGGAGGAGACGCGGCGCCGCCACGCGGCGACCGCGTCACTCCTCTAGTCCTCTAGTCCTCTAGTCTTCTAGGGGTGAGTTATCCCGCGCCCATTCGTACGCCATGTACGACGAG
>JAFDAJ010000352.1 GCA_019313915.1 Deltaproteobacteria bacterium | reverse complement strand
GCCAGCCGCCTGAAGCGCATCGGACATGACCTGGTACTTGTCCTCCTCGACATCGAGCGTGCCCGGGTCATCCCAGTAGACATCGCCCGCGACGAGCTGGCTGGGGTCGACGACCGAATAATACATCGCAAAGCTCGGCGACCGTCCGCCTGGAGCATTCTCGTTGGCCTCGATGCGGGCGCGGAGCTCGACGAGCAGCGTATGGAACGCCGCGCACCCCGACGCAGCCAGGAGCTCATCCGAATCGGAGGACAGCGGCGCACTCTCAGAGTCCGTTCCGGCAAGCCCCGTGGGACAGGTGAGATCCCAGTCTTCGAGCGCGCTGATCACTTTGGGGCCGTTGATGCCGGGCAAGGTCTGCGGATCGCTGGCGATCGCCAGGATCCCGGGGCGCATTCGCTCGCCGATCAGTGAATGCACGTCGCTTACGATTTGGTCCATGGTCTCGCGGGTGTGCTGATCTCCAATGCCCTCGATGAGGTCGACGATTCGGGAGTGCCGGAAGCCTGCCGCCCTATCGACCTGGTAGGGCGGATGGGAGGTGCCATTGGGCAGCGTGGTTGGGTCGCCATCAAAGAGCGCACCCGTCATGTCGTTGTTGGCAGTGGCGATGTAGCCTGACTCGGGGTTGCTCGCTTGGGGTAACTCTTCAAGCGTGAAGAACTCGTCCCACTCGTAGTCGCCGGTCCCATCGAGCGGAAGCCACGGCGGAGCATCGCCGTCCAAGTTGGTGGCCCAGGTTCGCTTTGGCAGCCGGTTGTAGGGGAACCAGCCAATGTTGTTGTCGGAGTCAATCACAACCACGTTCTGGCCAATCGTGGTGATGTTGGACAGCGCCACTTTGGCTTCGTCCATGGTGTTGCTCTGGGCTAGCTCGGTGAGAAAACTGATATCGGTGTCGACATCGTTACCCGTCCATCGCAGCGTGATCGCCGTATTGGACTCCGCATCGAGCTCGCGCACCGCGCCATGATGAGGCACAAACAGGAGCTCTCGTTGCTCGCTGGTCCCATCGCTGTAGTTGACGGTGAACGGGGCGCGCGTGAAGGGAACTTCCTCGCCGTTGAACATGACGCCGGTCGGGTTTCCGTCACCATCCTTCACCAGGGTTTCGACATAGACGTCGCTGAAGTCCATGACCGTGGTGGTCAGGCCCCAGGCGATGCTCTCGTTCTGCCCCGCGAGCACCCATGGAAGCCCTGCAAAGGTGGCACCCGCAGTGTGTATCTCGCCTCTGCCTTTGGTCTTTGCATCCAGATGGGCGAGATACCAGGTCGCCGGCTGGCTCATCCCGAGATGGGGGTCGTTGGAAAGGAGCGCGTTGCCGGCAGTCGTGAGGGACGGCCCAACCACCCAGTTGTTGGACCCGTTGTCATCGCCCTGTTCCCCACGACCGAAAACCATGGCTCGAAAGTCGTCGAGGCGCACGAGCCTCTCGTGGAGGCGGCTAAGGATCGGCGCGGTGTTCATCCGCTCGCGAAGCTTTGGGCGGGCCAGCATCGGAGGCACCGAACGCTTTTCAGAGGCTTGCATCGCGGGCGCTGGTGGTACCCAATCGAGTGGGAGAATCGCCGACTCCTCGAGGGGACGCCGGCTCCACAGGTCCGAGAACTTGTCGTCATCGCCGATCGCTTCGCGCGCGACGCCAGCCCTGACCTGACCCGACTCGCTGTTGGTGAGGTTTTCAATCAATGCGAGAACTGCGGCCACGCTGTCCTGCGGCGTCCAGGCCGGGATCGAGTCGGGGCCATAGACGAACAATCCACCGCTCAGCTCGCGCGGGAAGGTTGCGTTGTTCTCACCGTTGCGCACGTCTGCGATCCATTGGTTGACGCCCACGGCATAGGCGTCGAGCAAGGCTTTGGTTTTGGGCGACGACTGCTGGTAGAGAAACTCTTCGGCGGGCTGCCCCTCGCGCGTCGAAAAAAGGGCGCGGGCGTCGGCTGCAACCTCCGCAACACCAAGCAGTTGCGCAATGCCCGGATCCAGAAAGTCGGCCAGGCGCCCGGTCGAGAACCGGCGCCGAATGTCCATCTGAACGAACCGGTCGAAGGCATGGTAGTACCCGAGAGCCATCGCGCAGTCTTCGTCGGTCGCGCAATCCGCGTTGAAGATGCGGTACTCGTCGAAATAGACGGTCGCGTCGGGAGGCCATTCGAGATCCCCGATGGTGCCGCCCGTGCCACTGGTGTCGCTGCTGCTACACCCGGCGGTTGCAAGACCAAGAACCAGAAGACCGAGAGCTAGTCGCCGCATGAGAGGCTACCTCGTTGAATCGGGAAGGGGAACGGGCGAGACCATAACCTTTTCGGGGTCAAAGCCAAACGGCGAACGTCGCAACGAGAGCGCGTGAGGTACCGCGTCGGACACGACTCAGCCCAAAGGTGAGTGCTAGGATGCCCGGG
>JAFDAJ010000351.1 GCA_019313915.1 Deltaproteobacteria bacterium | reverse complement strand
GCTTCGGGCGATGGAAGGCGCCGATAAACCATCGGAGCGTGTTCGAATTCGCACCCCATTTGGGGGCACGGTCATCGAGCGTCTCGCTACGCAAGGAAGTTACGTCGAAACCGGAACCGGACTGTACCGCGTGGCCGATCTATCGACGCTCTGGGTGCAGCTCGATGCTTATGAGAGCGACCTATCCGTCCTGAAAGCAGGGCAAGAAGTATCCCTTGGAGTCGAAGCGTTGCCGGGCAAGGTGTTCAAGGGACACGTCACGTTCGTCGACCCGGTCCTCGATCCGAAGACGCGAACCGCCCGAGTGCGCATCGAAGTTAGAAATGAGAACCGGCGACTCCGGCCCGGCATGTTCGTTGAGGCCAGTGTCCAAAGCGGCGGCGGCGCAAAGACAGCGGACGAGGCGCCGCTGGTCGTTCCGGCAACCGCACCACTGTTCACGGGACGTAGATCGATCGTATACGTCGAGCTCGAGGGTGCCGAACAACCGACTTATGAAGCCCGCGTGGTAACCCTCGGGCCTCGCATGGGTGACGTGTACCCCGTGCTCACGGGGCTACGAGAGGGCGAACGGGTGGTGATCCACGGTGCCTTTGCCATCGACGCCGATCTGCAGATTCAAGGTGGCGACTCGATGATGAACCTTCCCGACGACGAGGACAGCGCCTCGCACGACCCCAAGAAGCGAAAACGGCGCAAGCCGGCCGCCCCGGCCGTCAATCACCAACGCCACATGCAGGGGCATCAACATTGACTTCCAGTGACAGACCGAATCCGCGGGAAGTGGTGTCGCCCAGATGGGAGGCGTTTCTTCGCTTCTTTGTCGACAACAAGCTGATCGTGTTCGTCCTGGTTGCGGGAATAGTCGCTGGCGGCGTCTATGTCTCTCCTTTTGATTGGAATCTTGGTGAGATGCCGCGCGATCGAGTACCGGTCGACGCGATCCCCGACATCGGAGAGAACCAGCAGATCGTATTCACCACGTGGCCGGGGCGATCGCCGCGCGACGTGGAGGATCAGATCAGCTATCCACTGACGACGGCGCTCCTCGGAATCCCCGGTGTGCGCACCGTGAGAAGTTCTTCGATGTTCGGCTTCTCGACCATCTACGTAATCTTCGAAGACGGCGTAGAGTTCTACTGGTCGCGCTCGCGCGTTCTCGAAAAGCTGGCGTCACTCCCTGCGGGCACCGTCCCCGACGACGTGGCCCCTGCGCTTGGTCCAGACGCGACCGCGCTGGGACAAGTGTTTTGGTACACCCTCGAGGGCCGCGGAGCTGACGGGGAGCTCGTTGGCGGCTGGGACCTGCACGAGCTGAGGTCGACGCAGGATTGGATCGTGCGTTTCGCGTTGCAGGCGGTGCCCGGCGTCTCCGAGGTGGCCTCAATCGGAGGCTACGTCCGCGAATACCAAGTCGATGTCGACCCGGAGGCCATGCTGGCGAGTGGAGTGAGCATCGAGCAAGTCGCCCGAGCAGTCCGCGAGTCGAACTTGGACGTGGGCGCCCGCACGCTCGAGATCAATCGCGCGGAATACCTCGTCCGAGGGTTAGGGTTCATTCGCTCGGTCGGCGACCTCGAGCAGACCGTCATCACGACCCACAAGCACACTCCAATACGCATCGCAGACGTCGCGCGGGTCACCCTGGGACCGGCGCAACGTCGAGGCGCTCTAGATGACGCCGGCGCCGAAGCCGTCGGCGGTGTCGTCGTGGTTCGCTACGGAGAAAATCCGTTGGAAGTCATCCAGCGCGTCAAAGCCAAAATCGCCCAAATCGCGCCAGGCTTGCCAAAGCGAACGCTCGCCGATGGCAGCACGAGCCAGGTCACAATCCACGCCTTTTATGATCGCACGACCCTCATTCACGAAACTCTCGACACCCTTTCGACGGCGCTTTTTCAGCAGATCCTCGTGACGATTATCATCGTGCTCGTCATGCTACGCAATCTCAGGACCTCCCTCCTGATCTCGGCGGTGCTGCCGATCGCCGTGTTGGCTGCATTCGTGACGATGAAAGCAACCGGGGTCGATGCAAACATCATGGCGCTCGCCGGCATTGCCATCGCAATCGGAACGATGGTGGACATGGGGATCGTGTTCACGGAGAACATCGTCGCACACCTCGACAATGCGCCGGCGAACACGAGCCGAGCGAGAGTCATCGCACACGCGACGGCCGAGGTCGCACCCGCAGTGGTGACGTCTGCACTGACCACCGTCGTCAGCTTCTTGCCGATCTTCGCCCTCACTGCAGCCGAAGGAAAGCTGTTTAGACCAGTCGCTTTCACGAAGTCATTCGCTATCATCGCTGCACTCTTGGTGTCGATGGTCGCGCTACCGGCGCTGGCCCATCTCGTTCTTCGACGTCCTGCAAGAGGAAGAGCGGCCGGGGCATCGGCAGCCGAGCCCAAGCGC
>JAFDAJ010000350.1 GCA_019313915.1 Deltaproteobacteria bacterium | reverse complement strand
GCCCGGCAAGATCGAGGCTCGGATCGTCGGCCCGGACCCCAACGTGCTCCGCGACCTCGAGCAACAGGCACTGGCGATTTGCAACGCGACCTACGACTCCAAGGGTTGCCGCAGTCGATGGTTTGAACGGGTCAAGGTGGTTCGTCCGCGACTTTCCGAAGAGCAGGCGGATGCCCACGGCATCACCACTCGGATGGTCGCAGAGGCGATGCAAGCGGGGTTCGAGGGCAAGCCGGCCGGCGTGTACCGAGAGCAAGATGAGGTGATCCCCGTGCTGTTCCGGGCGCCCCCGCCCGAGCGACTGACCGTCGACAGCTTGCGACAGATTCCGATCTGGAGCCCGGTTGCCCAGGGTTACATCCCGCTTGCCAACGTGGTGACGGGTCTCGACACGACCTGGACGGACCAGGTCGTCGAGCGGCGCCAGCGTAAGCGCACGCTCACTGTCGTGACCGATCCGGACCATGGGTCGGCCCCGGCGCTTCTCGATCGACTACGGCCTCAGATCGAGGGGATGCCTTTTCCACCCGGTTACTACGTCGAATGGGGGGGCGAGTACGAAAGCACCGTCGACGCGCAGACGGCGTTGGCTGCGCCGATCCCGATCTTCGTGGGGATCATGGTGTTGATCGTCATTGCGCTGTTCAACGCGATTCGCCAGCCATTGGTCATTTGGCTGACAGTGCCGCTGGCGATCATCGGCGTGACCGCCGGGCTGCTGCTCACCAACCAGCCTTTTGGTTTCATGGCATTGTTGGGCTTCCTCAGCTTGTCCGGGATGCTGATCAAAAACGCCATCGTGCTCGTCGACGAGATCGACTTGCAGCGCGGCGGAGGAAAGTCGACGTATGTCGCAATCCTCGACAGTGGTTCGAGTCGATTGCGCCCCGTGGCGATGGCTGCGGCGACGACCATCCTCGGGATGATCCCGCTGTTCACCGATGCGTTCTACATCGCCATGGCTGTCACCATCGTCGGTGGTTTGGCGGTTGCGACCGTGCTCACGATGGTGGTCGTGCCCGTGCTCTACGCGATCTTGTTCAAGGCCAAGAAGGACGAGCCGGCTCCTGCGTAAGCCCTAGTCGTCTTTGTTGCCGCTGTGGACGATGTGCAGGCCGACGAGTCTGGCGATCATGACGGCCAGGTAGAGTTGGCCAAAGACCCCTTCGAGGACCGCGATCGGCCTCGCAAGCTTGGACACCGGCACGATGTCGCCGTAGCCCATGGTCGTGATGTTCACGAGGCTGAAATACATCATCGAGCTACCGAGCTCCGCCCGGTGGCTGTTCGCGCTGACGGGGAGGCCCGAGAACGAGCCTGGGCTGCGCAGCTCGATGATCTCGAAGACGAGCGTGAAGGCGACTGCCACCAGCAGGTAGGTCACCATGGCGCTGAGGATCGTATCGACGGTTACATCGGTGCGCTGAAACAGGTGGCCGATGAGGATCGAGACAGCATAGACGAGCCAGATCACCGTGATGAGCAAGGCGCCGACGTCGAGCGCTCCCACGCCAGCAAAGTGCTCTCCCCACCGAACGGCGAGTGTCACGACGGTCAGCACCAAGAACGGCCATCGATGTCTACCCGCCCCGACGGAATGCACACCAGCCAACAGAATCGTGTCGAACGCCAGCTCGAAGAGGAATGCCGAGCTATCAGTAGGAATCGAAGGGCTCACGACGATCAGAACAAGGAGAGCGACGAGGAGGGCCGCGTTTCTCGGGATGTGTCGGATCCGGTGAAGCATGGGCAAGCCGCGCAAGGCTACATCAGTTTGGAGGAACCGCTAGCGACGCAAGCGGTGAAAGCTCCAGTGCTGGCCCTTCTCCCGGTGTGTGGCGGAGGTTTCGCTGCGGAACATGCGACGCGCCTCCGAAAGCTTCACGAGAGGCGCCCCCTGAGCGCGTTCATCGAGCTGGGGCTCGAGGTAGACCGACGCCAATAGTTCTCTGACGACCATCGGGCTTTCGTACAGTGTGCGGGTGGTCGACGCGCCGGCTTCGATCGAAACGCATTCGCACTCGCGCGTGACTTGCAGATGCTGGATCGCCCGCCGGATGTCGGGGGCCGCGTCTGAGACGACCGGGCACGGGGCGGCTGCCAGCTTGCGGGTCGCGGCGCGATCGGTCGTGAAGATGACCGGCCTCGCCCATCCGTGAAAGACAGGGTGGCTGAAATCGAGGTCGCGGCCGCTGGTCAGGATCAATAGCCAGGGGGGATCGCACAGGCCCCACCGACGCTCTCGCCAGTCCACCAAGGCGTCCCCCCACCGAGGGTCGGCGCGGAGGTCGTAGGTGAGGGTGGGTTCTTCGCGCAAGATCTTCCCTGTGATGATGATCCCATCCGCCCGCGCTCGCCCCATGTGAAGCGCGAGGAAATCGAGGTCGCTCGTCGGGCTGTGCTCGTTGATCCGAAT
>JAFDAJ010000349.1 GCA_019313915.1 Deltaproteobacteria bacterium | reverse complement strand
TTCTCCAGGGATCTACAGAGCCATCCAGGAAGACGCAGAACAATCCACGAGAACCCAGGGAAAGACAGGATGCCGCGGAGCAATCCAAGATGTTCCAAGGGATCACAAGATCGCACAAGGCGACGCAGAGCCTTCCAGGAACTTGCAGAGATGCGCAGGCAGATACAGGGAGCGTAGTTGCGGCAAGGCATAGTTTTGGCAGACACCAAAACTGCAAGTGCCTTACCCCGACGTCTGTCCGTCTGTGCTCAGGCACTTGGGGACCGCGCTCAACGCCTTCGGCTTATTCGCTGAGCATGCGGGAGGCCTTTGTAGGGCCGTGTGCTATAGTTCGGCCATGGGCGAGCCCGTTACCAAGGAGCGCATTCTGAAAGCTGTCGAAGAGCTTCCGGATGACGTAACGCTGGACGAAGCAATCGAGAAACTTTGCTTCTTGGCCAAGGTCGAGCGGGGACTGCAACAGGCAAACGCAGGGAAGACCGTCTCCCACGACGAAGTCAAGGAACGCCTGCTGGGGTGATCAAGCTTCGATGGACGACCCAGGCGGTCGAAGACTTAGAAGCAATCCGCAACTTCATCGCGAACGATTCAGCTGCGTATGCGGATCTCGCCGTTGCGCGCCTGCTCGAAGCCGTCGAGCGACTCGAGCACTTTCCCCGATCGGGTCGCATCGTACCGGAGCTCTCTGATCCGCAACTGCGCGAAATCATCGAATCTCCGTACCGAGTGCGCGATGAGACCGTGGAGGTCCTCACCGTGTTTCGCGCTTCTCGGCTCCTGCCATCAGCATTGGGAGACTAATGGCGGTATTCGAGAGGTTGTCTTCAGTGGAGAAGAAACCTTGGCTCCGTGACACGTCGAACTCGGCCGTGTCCCAAGCGGTGTCCCGAAAACGCATGCGGGGCTCGACATCGGGCGAGGCAACGGATTGCCAGTGTCGCCGAACAAGGTCTACTACCCGCGCGCGCCGTTTCCGTTTGAAGGGACGATCGACCGGGTGGTGTTTGACGTGCAGTGAATTGCGAAGCGGCGCGGCCTCGGGCGCTATGCCGTTGGCGCGCCGCCGATCTTGACGCCTACGGGCAGAGGCCGATGCCCTGATAGAGGGCTCTCAGTGCGGCTTCCCGTTCGCGGAGCTCGCGTACTGCTGGGAATAGTTCGCCGTCGTTGGCCGCGACCAGCAGGTTTTGCAGATCGGTGTCCGCTCGAAATGCTTCCCACGGTTGATCGAAGTCGATGCTCACGTTCTCGAAGAGCGCCGCGACGTCCGGGCTGATGTCGATCGTGCCCGTAGGATCTCCGTCGGTGTCTAGCGTCTGAAGAAGGGCTGCCACGTTGTGCACGATTCGAAATGCGCTCCCGTCGTCGGGGAGGCTAGCGCTGACATCGCAACCGCCGATCGCCTCTTCTGTGATGCCCGCAACGTCAAACAGAGTGACCCGTTCTTTGGCAGCCGTCTGGCCCAGGTCGGTTCCACCTAGAGAAAGCGAAACCGTGGCGCCCTCGACGAAGAGGAAGAGACCTGGATCGCCGTTGTCGCCGGTGACTCCGGTCGCGATGACCTCGTCCCCCACGCGCGTTTCGTAGTCGATGCCCGAAACACGGCTGTCGTAGTAGTAGCCGGTGCTATAGCAAACACTGTTGTAATAACCGTTGACGCACGTGGTGTTGCACCCCTGGAGAACCGCGGACATGCCCAGAACACACAGTATAAGAAATCGAATCTGATTCATTGTGACCTGCTCCTACTAAGTGTGGAGCCGGGCTATAACCGATGTCGAGCCGGTTGTCGCGTGCGGAGGACTAAGGGCTCCAGGGGCGGGTCACAAGAAGTCGCGGCAGGCCAGCCTGATGTTGTTGGCTACTGACTGGCACACTCGGCTTTCCCGAGCTAGCTCGGGCTCCCAGGGCAGGGCGATTTCATCTTTGCTTACGGGGGTGTCGCAGTGGCGAACATCGATCTTGCAAATGTCTCTTCGGCCGATAGTAACTGCGCACGGCCTTTCGGAGTGCTAGCCAATCGACCTAACGCGTAGTCCCGCGCAAATCGCAGGCCCCAAACGGCTTCAAGTGAGGAAAGAGCAATGTACTCCAAGAGGACCATCAGGAACTACCGGCTGTTTGCGCTCGCCCTAGCCCTGCCCATCGTGGCATGCACCGCTGGAACCGCGGACTACCGCTTCCCTCGAGAGCCCGGGACTACGCCGGGGGGCTATCCGTTGCCTCTCAGCGGAAAGCCGATCACGAAGACACCGGTAGTCTCCACAGAGGGCGCTGCCGTCAAGGAATACCCCGAGCACTACATTCCGGGGCAAGAGACACTGGCCGAGAACGAGATGAGAATCACGGCCTGCGGTTCCTGGGGTCCCGCTCCGCTTCGCATTGGCCAGGGTGCATCTTGTCTTCTGGTCGAGCTGG
>JAFDAJ010000124.1 GCA_019313915.1 Deltaproteobacteria bacterium | reverse complement strand
CAGCGCTCGCTTCGAATCTCCATCGAGAGTTGCGGGAAGACTCCGGTCACTTCGGTTACGATCCAGTCCCTGCAAAAACCATCTGGGACGTCATTCTCGGTTTTGCACGCGGCGACACAGTCCATGCACCCAATGCACTTGCTCGTATCGATCACCATTCCGAATCGAGCCATCGTCTTATGCCTCCAACTCGAGGGTCACGAAATTTACGTTCATGCCGGTGGCGCCCATCAGAGGATCGACCTTGTACTGGGTGATCAGCCCTGCATCGCTTGCGCCCTTCTTGTACTTCGGAAAAATCCCACGCGCGGTATGGCCGAACCCGTGTGTGATGAAAATGCAGTCGCCCCGGATTCGTTGGGTCGCTTTGACCCTGACCGGCTCGCTCTCGACGCCTTCGGAGTTCTTGAGCCGGACGTAGTCCCCGCTGTCGAGCCCATAGCGGCGCGCGATATCTTGGTTTATCCAGGCTTCGTTTTCGTCCATCAAGTCCGATAGGATGGGGTTGGTTTGCGTGCGGCTGAAGGAATGCACCGGAGCACGGCCAAACAGCAGACGGAAGGCACCGGGAGGCGGCTCCTCGGGAGGCGTGAACTTCGGCACCGGATCGAAGCCCGCCTCGGCGAGCTGCGTGGAATAGAACTCGATCTTGCCCGACGGCGTATCAAACTCTGCAGGCACGCCTTCGTCGAAGTAAAGTGGCTGCTTGGGCCCGAGGATGACACCGTCCTTCTTGAGCTTGTCGAAGCTCAGACCCGCGCTCTCAACTCGAGTACGGAGGTACTCCTCCATGTCCTTCCAGGGGTAGTAAGATTCCAGACCGAGCTTCTTGGCTAGCTCGCGCGCGATCCACCAGCCCGGCTTTTGGTCGTCGGGCGGTTCCACCACCGGTTGTCGTAGCCCGACGAAGGGCTGGCGAAACCAACTCACGTGCAGGTCATCGTAGCGCTCGAGGTACACGGCCTCTGGAAGTACGACGTCGGCCCAACCCGCGATCTCGCTTGGAATCACATCGACCACCACCATCAAGTCGAGCTCTTGAATGGCACGAATCGTTTCCTGTTGGTTCGGCAGCGCCTCGATCAGGTTGGTGGCGTAGACCATCCAGCCCTTGATGGGGTAAGGCTTGCCGCTGATGGTGGCGTCGCGGAGCCCATTGGTCAGCGTGCCATCGGCAAACGGATACTTGTGGTCGGGGTTGTCGGCCTTGGGTCGAGTGGGCGCCGGATAATCTGGATATGGATATCCGGGAACATCCATGCCCGCCGGATAGTAAAATCCGCCTTTTCGGCCCCAACTGCCTAGCAACGCATTGAGCAGAGCCATTGCGCGGCCGCGCTGTGCATCGTCGCCATACCAAGTGACGTGGCGCCCCGGATGAACGAGAGAGGCTGGCTTGTATCGGGCCATTTCTCGCGCGGTTTCGCGGATGAGCGTCGGGTCGATCGTGGTCTTCGGGTACGCCCACTCGGGGGTGTACGGCGCGATCTCCGCGGCAAACGCTTCGAATCCGAAACCATAAGCATCGACATATTCCTTGTCGTACAACTCCTCGGTCACGAGCACGTTCATCCATGCCAACAACAGGGCGATGTCGGTGCCAGGCTTGATCGGCAAGTAGTACTTCGCTTTGCTGGCTGCGACCGAGAAACGCGGGTCGACCACGATGATCGAGGCGCCTTTTTCGATGGCCTGGGCGAACTCCTGCACCTGGGTGTTGTGCATGTTCTCACCCAAGTGTGAACCGATCAGGACGAGACATTCGGCGTTGGCGATGTCCGTCCGCTCGGGGGTGCTCACGCCCTCGCCAAAGGTAAGTGAGAAACCCACGTCCCGTGGACCACGACACTGCGCATAAGAGGGCGCCGCGATGTTGGGTGTGCCGTAGGCGTGCATCGTGTGCTTGAAGAACTTGCCCCCAATACCGTGGCTGAAGAGAGCCATCGACTCTGGGCCGTACTTGGCTTTGATCTTCAGCATACGCTCGGCGATGTATCGAAGCGCTTCGTCCCAACTAGCCTCAACCCATTGTTCTTGGCCGCGCTCGGTCTTGCGAATCAGCGGTGAGGTCAATCGGTTCGCGTCATAGTGAGCACCGATGCCACCGGTGCCACGGGGGCAAAGTCGTCCCTCGCTCAACGGGTCGATCTCGTTGCCCAAGATCTTCCAAAGCTTTCCATCGCGGAGATGGGCCACGGAGCCGCATTTCCAGAAACAGACGTCGCAGATCGTCGGCACCGTGCGGAGCGTCTCGGAGCTATTCAGGACACCGTGCGCGAACGCGGGGATTCCGCCAACGGCGGTCACGCCTGCGGCGGCGGTCGATATTTCCAGGAAGTGCCTTCTCGAAAGCGACGGCATGGAATTGCTCCTAGCAATGAGTTCGGGCAGGGGCGAGCATCGCCCGCATTCACCTTTGAAGCAAGGCAATGTGGGCGCTGAAACGCGGACGGCGGCCGAGCTAGAAGGGGGCGGCTGCTGTGACGCGTTGGTTACAAGTTGTCGGCGGCGAGGTGTTGCTTGGGAGCTGGAGACGCAAGTCGTTCGGAGGGGTGAGGCGTTTTCGCATTTCTTGCACGCTCGCGCATCGCCGTTAGAAAGCGCAGCGTTCCGTCGAGCATGCGGGCCGTGCGCGGTGACGCGAAAATGTCGAACGCGTGCTGAGCGCCTCGTAGCTCGGTGTACATCACGGGTGACCGTGACGTCTCGCTCAGAGTTTCGACGAAAAGCTGGGCGTCCTCTACGGGGGCTAGTGTGTCGCGATCGCCGTGCACGATGAGGAAAGGCGGCGCGTCCGCGTGGACGCGATCGATCGGCGAAGCGCGGTGAAACTTCTCGGGCTCCTTTTTGAAGAAGGCCTTCATGATCATCGGCTCCAGCATCTGAGCGCGAAAGGTGTCCAGCATCGTGCCCAACCGGTTCGTGAAGTCGAACACCGCGTATACCGGCACCGCAGCTTGCACCGAGGTGTCCGCGTCCTCGAAGCCTGGTTGGTACTCGGGATCGTTTGCCGTGAGTGCCATCATGGCCGTGAGGTGCCCTCCTGCGGAGCCTCCGGTGACGGCTACGAAGTTGGGGTCGATGCCGTACTCGTCGGCGTGCTGGCGAATCCAATGGAGGGCGTACTTCAAGTCGATGATGTGCTCGGGCCACGTGGCAGCCGGGCTCAACCGGTAATTGACGTTGAAGCAGACCCAGCCGTTCGCCGCGAGATGGCCGATGAGCGGCCAACCTTGTTCGCGCTTGTCGCCGATGATCCACGCGCCGCCGTGAATCTGCATGATCGCCGGGCGATTGGCGCTGGGCGTCTCCGGCATCACGACATCGAGCTTCAGTTTCTTGCCGGCGACTTCCCGGAACTGAACGTTGCGGAGCACTTTGACGCCACGTCGGCCAAACCGAAATGGCATGACCAGCTGCGAGAGCGGCATGCGCGCGGCATCGGCCGGCTCGGCCAGGCCAGTGAGGGCCTGATCAAATACGTGGTGTGTCTTTCGACCGTCGTTGAAGAGGAGCAGGAGGCCGAGCCACGAGGCGATGGTAATGCCCATGCCTACGAGTCCGGGCCAGCTAGACAGGGCGCCGAACTGGACGAAAAAGACCGTCGCGATCGACTGCCAAACCAGGTGGTGAAGAGCGAGCTCCGCCGTGAGCCACGAACCGAAGAAGCTCGGCACGAACAGAACGGGGATTCGGCGCACCGGCATGAACGCGTTCAGGGTGAACACGGCCCCGACAAGGCTCACTCCAAGAAAGGCCCACGCAACCGCGGCTTCACTAATCCACATAGACCCTGGCCTTCTAGCACGTTCCGCGATAAGCCGGTCGCCGATGGGCAAGGAAGACCTCTCGTATTCCAGGATCACCCACCTGCCGGATCGTCCGATTCAGCGCCTTCAGCGGCCGCTGACGGCGTTCATGCACATCGAGTCGGCGAGCGGCGTGCTCCTCTTGATTTGCACGGCGATTGCATTGATCGCGGCGAACTCTCCGTACGCCGAGGCCTACGAGGCGTTTTGGCACCACGAGCTGCGCATTGCCGTCGGCGACTTCGAGCTCGCTTACTCGCTTGCTCACTGGATCAACGATGGATTGATGGTGGTCTTCTTCTTCGTCATCGGCCTCGAAATCAAACGCGAGCTGGTCATCGGAGAGCTCAGCGATCCCAAGAAGGTCACATTGCCCGTCGCAGCAGCGCTTGGCGGTGTAATTGCCCCGGTTGCGATCTATCTGTCGCTTCAATACGGCGAGCCTGGGGAACACGGTTGGGCCGTTCCCATGGCTACCGACATTGCGTTTGTCGTTGGTTGCATGTCGCTCCTCGGCGATCGCGTTCCGCGCGGCCTCGGCATCCTCATGCTCTCCCTGGCGATCGTCGACGATTTGATGGCGGTTCTGGTGATTGCGATTTTCTACACTTCGTCGATCAGCGTCGAGTGGCTGACCGGGGGCTTCGTCGGACTGGTCGTGATCGTCGCGATGAACCGCCTCGGCATACGGTCGGTTGGCACGTATTTCATCGTGGGTGTTTGGGTCTGGCTCTGCACTCTCAAATCAGGCGTGCACCCGACGATTGCAGGCGTAGCCGTGGGTCTGCTGACGCCCGTACACCCGTGGTTGGGTGGGCCCAAGTTCCTAGGGTTCTTGCGGCACACCGACGACATGCTCCGCAAGGAAGAGACCACCATCGAAAGGGCGAGGCAGCTGGTTGCCGACCTTTCCTTTGCGTCTCGCGAGGCGGTGTCGCCGCTGTTCCGAATCGAGACTGCTCTGCACCCGACGGTGGCGTTCGGCATCATGCCTCTTTTCGCATTGGCCAATGCTGGTGTGCCGATTGAGCTACGGGGAATCGGCGAACCGATCGCCGTTGCGGTGGCAGCGGGTCTGTTCTTTGGGAAACCAATCGGCATCTTCGGGGCCTCGTGGCTCGCCGTGAGGCTCGGTTGGGCGGAGCGCCCCGAGGGCGTGACTTGGCCGATCCTCGGTGGAGCGGCCTTCCTGGGCGGCATCGGTTTCACGATGGCGCTCTTCATCGCGTCACTCGGGTTGTCCGGGGGGCTCTTGCTGTCCGCCAAGCTCGGCATCATCCTTGGGTCGTTCGTGAGCGCCGTTGCCGGTATGTCGATTATTTCTTCCGTTTCAAAGAAAAGCTGATGCGGGTCTGCGTCATCGTCGCGGCTCTCGCGCTCGCAGGCATTGCCCGCGCCCAGCCGGCCGCTGTCTTCTATTCATACGAAGCCGATTCGGGCCGTACCGTGTATGTGAACCAGTTCTCGATGGTGCCCCCGGAGAAGCGCTCCGGAGCTCGGGCCGTAGACTTGTCTCAAATCAGTCTCCACGAAGAGCTTGCCGAAGAGCTCGCCG
Organism: Deltaproteobacteria bacterium; assembly: GCA_019313915.1. Taxonomy (GTDB): domain Bacteria; phylum Myxococcota_A; class Polyangia; order Polyangiales; family Houyiibacteriaceae; genus SG8-38. The sequence goes on along the minus strand of JAFDAJ010000124.1, from coordinate 12,603 downwards.
ACGCGGTCGAAGACGAGCTTCGGTCCTTGAAGGAATCGGACCCGTGTATCGAGGCCCGCAAAGAAGAGGGCGCGGGCGCCTGGCGCCACGTCTGGCGGCGCCACGGGCCGTGGCTGTTGTCCAGCTTAGCAGCGTTCGTCCTCTTGATGATGTCGCCTTGGATGATTCGTCGCACACCATCCGGGGTGTGGTCGCGCTTCTTGATGGTTGCCTTTCCTGCGCTGGCCATGACCACGTTGGTGGCGGTCTCCGCTACGCGCGCGACCAGCTCGCTCGAAGCGGTTAGCGAGCTCAACAAGCTTTGTGACGCGAACGAGAAGGAAGCCTCGCCAAAGAAACAGTTAGTGAGGCTCAATGAGATGCACACGTATATCGAGCAGCTCTACAAAGAGCGGTACGAGCGCATCGAGAGAGCCACGGACATCGAATGACTGAGCACACCGATTCGAACGAAGCGACCCAGTGTCCGCTGTGCGGTAAGCCTAACGAATGCGCCGTCGCGGCGGGCCGGGATGCCGGGTCGTGCTGGTGCATGACGGTGACGATGAGCCCGAGCGCGCTCGCGTCAATTCCCGCCGAGGCGCAGGGGAAGGTCTGCATCTGCGCGCGATGCGCTGCCGGCGTCCGGGCGGCGGACTGAACTGGTCCTAACCCGGTGAGGCGGTCGAGCCACACGGATTGCATTGGCTCGCGAGTTCGTCGTGCTCCACTTGGATGGTTGCGTGCTGGATCGCGAAGCGACTGGATAGGGTTCGATTGGCTGCATCGATGATGCCCTGGTGATCTGCGTCTTCGGCGATGACCAGGTGGATTGTAGCGATGTTCCGGCCGCTCGTGAGTGACCATATGTGCAGGTCGTGGGCGTCTAGGACTCCCGGGAGATCCGTGAGGGACGCCGTCACATCCTCGATGGAGATGCCCTTGGGTACGCCCTCCATGAGAACGTCGAGCGTTTCCCGAACGAGACCCCATGACGAGTACAAGACGAGCGTTGCGATGATGAACGACGCGGCGGGGTCGGCCCATCGCCAGCCCAAGAAGTAGATCGCCGCCCCCGCGGAGATGGCGCCGAGGCTGCCGAGGGTGTCGGCCACCACGTGGAGCCAGGCACCTCGGATGTTGAGGTTGGTCGTACGGCCCCCACTCAGGATGCGGAGGTTGGCTAAGTTGATCGCCAAGCCGCCGCATGCGACCACCAGCATCAACCCGCCCTGCACGTCGGGTGGCGCAGAGAGACGTTCCCAAGCTTCGCGCGCGATCAATACGGCGAGGGTGAGGAGCGCGGCGCCGTTGGCAAGCGCCGCGAGGATCTCCGCCCTATGAAATCCGTAGGTTCGCTGCGCCGTCGCGGGGCGCTGGGCGAGAATCACAGCTACTAGGGAAAGCCCCAAAGCGGCCGCATCCGAGAACATGTGGCCCGCGTCGGCGAGCAACGCCAACGAGTTGGCGGCCAGTCCTCCGATCACCTCGGCAACCATGTACGACGCCGTCAGCATGAGCGCCAAGGCCAGACGCCGACGGTTACCGGCCACTTCGGCGGCGGTCGCGTGATGGTGATGATGTTGATGCCCCATCTGGATAGCGTGCTTACCACGCCGTAGGGCGTCGTGCGATTCCGCCTCAGTTGACCGTAGTGGTTTGCTCCTTGCTGTAGTAGAGACTCGGTTTCGGGGTAGTTCGAGTCCACGCCGCAAAGCCAGGAGGCACCCCATGACTGAGAAAAAGGTTTTCGTTTACGACGGCGCTCAAGCAGACGTGCACTGGGACGGCCGCCTATGCATTCACATCGGGGAGTGCGGGCGCGCCAAGAACGAGCTCTTCGTCGGCGGCAGGGAACCGTGGTGCCAGCCGGACCTGGTGAGCCCGGACCAAGTGGCCGATGTCGTCGACCGATGCCCGACAGGGGCGCTGAGCTATGAACGCAAGGGCGGCGGCACGGGTGAGGTGGCCGACGCCGAGAATGTGGTCTCGGTGATGTACAACGGTCCGCTCTATGTCCGTGGCGACCTCGAGGTGGATGGGGCCGCCGAAGACATGTCCGGCGCGCGTTTTCGAGTGGCGCTATGCCGCTGCGGTCACTCGAAGAACAAGCCGTTCTGCGACAACAGCCATGAGGACGCCGGATTCAAAGACTACGGAGCCGTTGGGGACAGCGGGGAAGGGTTCGACGCTTCGGGCGGGACACTCAAGATTGGTCGCGCGCCGGACGGTCCGCTCTTGCTCAAAGGCAATGTCAGCATGGTGGCGGCAAGCGGCCGTGTCGCCTTCAAGGGCACGAAGGCGGCGCTATGCCGCTGTGGGCATTCCCAGAACAAACCGTTTTGTGACGGTGCCCACAAGGCAGCCGGGTTCAAAGCGGAGTAAACGGCTTGCGAGCGCGACAGGAGAGGTAAGTGAGTTTCTCGACCATGATGGATCGCCCGCTCTTGATCTCGGACTTGTTCGAGCATGGGCGGAAACTCTACCCGGACAGCCGGGTGATCACGGTAGGCGAGGGTGGCGATCGGATTGCCACCTACGCGGAAGTCGCCGATCGCACCGACCAGCTCGCTAAAGCGTTGATCAAGCTGGGCGTGCAACGTGAAGACCGGGTGGGCACGTTCTGCTGGAATAGCCAGGAGCATCTGGAGGCCTATTTTGCGATCTCCTCGATGGGCGCGGTCATGCACACGCTCAACATCCGGTTGTTTCCAGAGCAACTCGCGTTCGTGATCAACCACGCCAAGGATAGGGTCATCATCGTACGTAGACGACACACTGGTCCCGGTGCTCGCGAAGGTCGCCAAAGACATGGAAACGGTGGAGCACATCATCGTGGTCGGCAATGGCGACGACGCGCCCCTTCGGGAGGCGCCGCGGGCGACACTTCATCGATACGACGAGCTTCTAGCGTCTGAGTCCCGCGGTATCGAATGGCCTGTTCTCGATGAGCGCGCACCCGCTTCGATGGCGTACACCAGCGGGACGACCGGCGATCCGAAAGGGGTCGTGTACAGCCACCGCTCGACGGTGCTGCATTCGTACGCTCTGACGTCTGGCGCGGTCGCCGGATTGAACGAAAACGACATGGTCCTCACCGTCGTTCCGATGTTTCACGCGAACTGCTGGGGGCTGCCGTATGCCGGTTGGTGGGTCGGCACGGATTTCCTTCAGCCGACCCGATTTCTTCAGCCCGAGCCCCTGGTGGCCATGATCGAGCGTCACCGTCCGACTCTTGCCGGCGCCGTTCCAAGCATTTGGACCGGTGTTCTCAATTATGGGGAAGGCAAAGACATCGATCTGTCTTCGTTCCGCCTCGTCATCTGTGGCGGATCCGCCGTCCCCGAATCGTTGATGCGAGCCTTCGACGAACGCTATGGCGTCACGATTCTGCAGCTTTGGGGCATGACCGAGACCAGCCCACTCGGATCGGTCGCGCCGGTGCCTCGCGGAGTCGAGGGCGAAGAAGCCTGGCGCTACCGAAGCCGCACGGGTCGGCCAGTCGCAGGCATCGAACTGCGTATTGTCGACGACGCGGGACGAACACTGCCGTGGGATGGTGAGTCGGTGGGTGAGATCGAGGTGCGCGGGCCTTGGGTGACCGGCAGCTACTACGGCGTCGACGACGCGGAAAAGTTCCACGATGGATGGCTGCGCACCGGCGATGTCGGCTTCATCGACGAACGCGGCTACTCGCAGATCACCGACCGCGCCAAAGACGTCATCAAGTCAGGCGGCGAGTGGATCTCCTCCGTCGAGCTGGAAAACACGATCATCGCGCACCCGGAGGTTGCGGAGGCAGCCGTCGTCGGCATCCCGGACGACAAGTGGGATGAGCGCCCCCTTGCCTGCATCGTCCGAAAAGAGGGCAGCACGATCACCCCCGAAGACCTCCGCGCGTACCTCGAAGACAAAGTCGCCAAGTGGTGGCTCCCCGAACGCTGGACCTTCATCGAAGAAATCCCGAAAACCAGCGTAGGCAAGTTCGACAAAAAAGTCCTCCGCGCCCAACACGCCGCCAACCAACTAACCGTCATCCACACCTAATAGAGCTCCGGCCCCTTTTCCGTTGAACTAGTGTTTGGTCCGCACACTAGCAGCAGTCTAGGTGGGTTCTTGTTTGTTCGGCTGCGTTGCGAAGGAGGTTGAGGCTGCGGATGACTTGGGGGCGGTCGGATTTGGGGATTCGGTTCAGGATTGTGGCGATGCTTTTTTCTGTGAGGCGGTGGAGGCGCTTGGCTTCCTTCTTGCCGTCGGGGGTGAGAGAGACGAGTACGCGGCGGGCGTCGTCTTGGGCTTTTTCGCGAATGACCCAGCTTCGCCTTTCGAGTCCGTCGACCAGTCGCGTCATCGCGCCCTTGGTGACCCTCGACTGAGAGGCGAGGGTGCTCACGTCCCATTCTCCTTCTGTCAGTGTTTGCAGAAGCACGCACTGCGCGGGGCTCACCGATCCGCAGCAGATCTCCTCGCGCTCGAACGAGGAGAACATGCGGCAGAATGCAATGACGTCTTCGACGACCGAGCTCATCGCCTCTCGGCGGTGACGGAGTAACTGAACACGGTGTTGGAGAGCTCGTTGATTCGCTCCTCGCCCACGAGCTCGATCGCCGCCTTCCACATCGGGTCCTGCAAGTTCGACGTCAGCATCGGGCCGGCTGGCTTGCGAGTGTACTCGATGTTCTCCAAGCCAGCGGCTCGCATGTGACCGAAGTATTCTTCTTCGGTCAGTGCGCCGCCGACGCACGCGATCCAGCTCGCGGCGACCTCCGCGATGTCGGGTGGCAAGGGCTCGCTCAGCATGATGTCGCTCACGGCGAGACGTCCGCCGGGCTTGAGCACGCGATAGGCTTCGCGAAACACCTGCCCCTTGTCCGGGCTCAGGTTGATGACGCAGTTGGAGATCACGACGTCCACGCTCTGCGACGCAACGGGAAGGTTCTCGATCAGCCCCTCTCGGAACTCGACCGTCCGCGCATGACCGGCGTTCACTGCGTTGGTGCGTGCCCTTTCGAGCATTTCGGGAGTCATGTCCACGCCGATGAAGCGGCCTTCCGGTCCGAGCTTCTCGGCGCACAGCAAAGCATCGAACCCGGCGCCGGAGCCTAAGTCCACCACGGTTTCGCCTGCTTTCAAGCTCGCCAGCGCCGTCGGGTTGCCACAGCCAAGCCCGAGATTGGCATCGGCCGCAGCGCCCGTGATGTCATCCTCGGCATAGCCAATGAGGGCCGCCGTCTTCGCATGGGCGCTCGAGGGCGCGCTGCCGCAACAGCCTCCACCTTGGCGGGCGACCTCCGCGTATCCGGATTTCACCACGTCATGTACTTGATCGTTTTCCATCAGAGCCTCCAATAGTTGAATGATGCAACTAAATAGTTGAGGCTGTCAACTACTTTCGTCAAGACCCGGGAAACGTCTTTTTACGGGAGCTTCTCCAGGAATCGAAGGAGCGCATTGGTGAACTGGGATTCTTCTTCCCGATGGGGCCAGTGACCGGCATCGGGCATGACCAGGAGCTCTGCGCCGCCTTCGAAGAGCCCTTGGGACTTCTTGTAGGGACCGAGATGACCGCCGAAGTCTTTCCCGCCGGCTACCATCAAGCCGCCACACTTGATCGGGGCGGTCAAACGACGATCCACCTTCGCGCCCATCGCTCGATACCAGTCGATGGCTCCGGTCAACACCTCGGGTGTTGCAAAAGCCTCCCGCGCGCGAGCCACTGCCGCGTCGCGTTCGGGTCCATGCCAGCCGGGAGCCCATCGTCGATACAGCGTGTCGATGTATCGGAAGTCGCTGCGCCGCGTGCCGGCCTCGGCCCAAGGCAACTGGAAGTACAGGAAGTGCCTGGCCATCACGAGCATCCCCAAGGCTTGAAGAGCATTCTTGGGCTTCAAGGTGCGCGGGTGAGGAATCGCGATAGGCACGACGCCTTGAATTCGATCGGGCGCCAGCGCGGCCGCGCCGTAGACGAGCGTTGCTCCCCAGTCATGACCCACGAGCACAGCCGACTCCAACCCCAGCGCATCGAGGAGCCCGATGGCGTCTTCGGCAACATGCAGCGCATCGTACGGCCGACCCGGGACGAGGGTGTCTGGATGATAGCCGCGCAGGTACGGCAAGATGGTCCGATAGCCGGCTTGGTTGAGCGAGGCTGCGATTCCGGCCCACGAGTGCGGGGTGTCGGGGAAGCCGTGTGCGAGCACGACGGGGCGCCCTTCACCAGAGTCGTAATACCGCCAAGTTTGATTGCCGAGCGTAGCATTTTGAAAATCGGATTCCGAGAGCATGCCCTCTCATAACTCTGTCGTGTGTGTGGGCTCAAGGATGAGTTGACCTCGATCGGCACAAAGCGTACGAACGAGCAAGCCAGTCGGATTTCGCGATGCCACAGCCCAACCCAAACAGCGAGCAGTCGGCCATCCTCGCCGCGCATGACGTGAGCAAGGTGTACCAGATGGGTGACGTCGAGGTGCACGCGCTTCGGGGCGTGACCGTCCCTCTCTACGAGGGAGAGCTGATGGTCCTGCTTGGCCCCTCTGGCAGTGGCAAGTCCACGTTGCTCAACATTCTCGGTGCCCTCGACGTACCGACCTCGGGGCAAGTCCTCTATCGCGGCCGCGACATCTCGCGCGCCGGCGATCGCGAGCTCACCGAGTTTCGGCGCGACAACGTAGGCTTCGTATTCCAGTTCTACAATCTGGTCCCGAGTCTCACGGCACGAGAGAACATCGCTCTCGTGACCGAAATCTCGAAGACGCCTTTGGACCCAGGCGAGGCACTGGAGCTGGTCGGGTTGACAGATCGGATGGATCACTTCCCCGCGCAGCTTTCGGGTGGTGAGCAGCAGCGCGTTGCGATCGCGCGGGCCGTGGCCAAACAGCCCAAGATTCTCCTGTGCGATGAGCCGACGGGCGCGCTCGACTTCAAGACCGGGATCCGCGTGCTCGAGGTGATCGACGAGGTGAACCGGTCACTCGGCACGACGACGGCGGTGATCACGCACCACGCACCCATCGCGTCGATGGCTGATCGCGTCGTCTCGCTGTCCGACGGGAGGGTCGCGAGCGACGTTACAAACGACAGGAAGGTGTCCCCGCACGAGCTGACTTGGTGAAAGTCCTCGACCGAAAGCTGTTTCGCGACTTGACGCGCCTCAAAGGGCAGGCCTTCACGATTGCTCTGGTGGTTGCGGTGGGCGTGGCCAACTACATCACCCTGAGGAGCGCCTGGCGCGCGCTCGGCGACTCGAGGGCCGCGTACTACGAGCAGTACAGATTCGCCGACGTGTTTGCTCGCCTGAAGCGGGCTCCCGACTCCGTCGCTGCTCAGATTCACGACGTGCGAGGCGTGGCGACGGTCTACCCCCGCGTCGTCGAGGAAGTCCTGTTGCCGATGGAAGACATGATCACGCCGGCGCACGGTCAATTAATCTCTCTCCCGGTCCACGGGCGGCCTCCTTTGAATGACGTTTACGTGAAGGCGGGACGCTTTCCCGAGTCGGGACGTGGCAACGAAGTCCTCCTCTACGAGCCGTTCGCCAAGGAGCACCGCCTGCGTCCAGGTTCGACGATTCCTGCGATCCTCAACGGGAAACTGCATGAGCTGATCGTCGTGGGACTGGCACTCTCTCCGGAGTACGTCTTCGCGATCGAGCCGGGAGGCATCACCTCTGACGACGAGAGATTCGCGCCCATGTGGATGTCGACGAGCGCCATAGAGGCTGCGTTTCAGATGGAAGGTGCCTTTTGGAGCCGGGTGTGGACGAGCGCGCGATCCTCGTCGCGGTCGACCGAATCTTGAAACCCTATGGAGGACTGGGCGCCTACGGCCGAAAGCTTCAGGTCTCCGATTCGATCCTCGATGGGGAGCTCGCACAGATCGAAGCGATGGTAATCGTGCTGCCCGGCGTGTTTCTCGCGGTGGCAGCGTTCCTGCTGAACGTAGTCTTCTCTCGCCTGGTCACGCTGCAGCGCGGTCAGATCGCCGTAATCAAAGCGGTGGGTTACGGCAACTCCACGATCGCTCTTCACTACGTAAAAATGGTTTTCGTGATCGTCTTGATTGGCTCGCTGATGGGCGTGGGACTTGGGGCGTGGTTGGCCGACGCCATGCTCGACCTATACGCGAAGTTCTTCCGTCTCCCGATGGCACGGGGGCGCATCGATCTTCCCGTGGTCATCAACGCGATCATCGGGAGCTTCGTGGCCGCCTTGGTGGGGATTGGCTTCGCAGTCCACAAGGCGGTGACGCTTCCACCGGCCGAGGCGATGCGGCCCCCTTCTCCAGCGCGGTACCACGCTTCCTCCGTCGAGCGTATCCCTGGGCTCCGCAGGATCCGCCAAACCACGATGATGGTCTTCAGAGAGATCTGGCGCCGCCCGCTTCGGACGGTATTGTCGTCCGCGGGCATCGCATTCGCCCTGGCGATCATCATCCTCGGCAGGTTCGGGAAGGACGCCCATGGGCCGATCCTCGACCTGCAGTTCGGCCGCCAGCAACGTGAAGACATCAGCGTCAACTTCACCAGGCAAGTCGCGAACCGCGGCCTCGGATATCTCGCGCACCTTCCAGGAGTCGATCAGGTGGACGGCTACCGGGTGACGCCAGTGCGATATCGGTCCGGAGCGCGTTGGAGGGACAGTGTCATCGTCGGCCTTCCGCCCGACAGCCATCTGCGTCGGTTATTCAACAGGCAGTTTCGCCCTGCCCGCATTCCGCACAGTGGGCTGCTGATCACCAACGTGCTGGCCGACATTCTGGACGCCAAGCCGGGTGACTTCATCGAGGTAGAGCTCAAGGAGGGCGATCGCGGCACCAGGCGCGTCCAGATCAGCGGTACGATCGACGAAGCGTTCGGGCTACAGGGCTACATGCAGAAGAGTAGTCTGCATGAGTTGCTGCGCGAAAAGCCGACGATCAACACGGCGCTTCTTCGCGTAGACCCCTCGCGAGAGGCCGAGCTGCAGATGCGCCTGACCGACATCCCCACGGTGCAGAGCATCCACCGGAAGCGCACATTGCTCGAGAGGTTCGAGGAGCAGACGGGGCAGACGATGCAAGTGATCACGCTCATTCTCACCTTGTTTGCCACCGCGATTGCAGTGGCCGTGGTGTACAACAACGCTCGGGTGAGCCTCTCCGTCCGAAGTCGCGATCTCGCCACGCTCCGCGTCCTCGGGTTCACCCGCGCCGAGGTCTCCGCAATTCTGCTTGGAGAGCAAGGGGTCCAGGTCTTGCTCGGGATCCCGATTGGGCTGCTCCTGGGCACGTTCGGGGCCCAGGGGCTGCTCGAGTTGCAGGCCGATCCCGAGCAATTCCGCATGCCGATGTTGATCTCGTCCCGAACTTATGCATTTTCCGTCGTGGTAATCTTGGCGGCGGCGGCCTTGAGCGCGCTGCTCGTCCGGCGGAGGCTCGATAACTTGGATCTGATTGGCGTGCTCAAGACGAGAGAGTAAGGAGTGATGGCGCATGGATAAGCCGTCCGGTTTGAAGAAATGGATTCGACGGGCTCTCATCGCTTTGGCGGTGCTGGCCGTGGTGGGTGTCATCGTCGTCGCGTGGATTCCCAATCCCGTCGAAGTCGAGGTGGCTGCCGTCCAACGAGGGCCGCTCGTCGTCACCGTGAACGAAGATGGCCGTACCCGAGTCAAAGATAGGTATCTCGTCTCTGCTCCGATTGCGGGCAACTTGGCTCGACTCGACTTGGAGGCCAGCGACACGATCAAAGAAGGTCAAGTCCTCGCTCGTCTGGTGCCGCTTCCTCCCCCGCTTCTCGACTCTCGCACCAGAGCGGAGGCGAAAGCGCGTGTTGATGCGGCCGCAGCCTCTCGGCGTCAGGCCCAGGCCGCGGTGAATCGGGCGAGGTTTCAGCGCGACTTCGCGAAGCAGGAAGCGGAACGAGCGCTCGCAGTCGTGCAGCAGGGAGGATTGGCGCGGAGCGATGCGGACCGCGCCGTGTCTACGTATGGCAGCAGCAAAGAAGAGCTTCGCTCCGCCGAGTTTGGTGCGCGGGTTGCCGAGCACCAGCTGACGCTTGCGCAGACCGCACTCATGCAACTGAGCGGGGAGGGCGAGGAAGGCGAGCAGCTGGAAATCATCTCGCCCGTCGCCGGCCAAGTTCTCAAGATCTTTCAAGAGAGCGAAGGCGTCGTTCAAGGCGGCACGCCCATCTTAGAGCTCGGTGATCCCTCTGCCCTCGAGGTGGTGGTCGACGTGTTGAGCCAGGACGCGACACGCATTCCCCCGGGGGCGCCGACGTTGATCGAACGATGGGGCGGAAAGAATCCTCTGCGCGGTCATGTGCGGATTGTGGAGCCGTCCGCCTTTACCAAGCTCTCGGCGCTCGGCGTGGAAGAGCAGCGCGTGAACGTGATCATCGACATGGATGACGAGCGCGAGCTTTGGTCCAGCTTGGGAGACGGGTACAGAGTGGAAGCACGTATCTCGGTTTGGGAGGGCGCCGATGTGCTCAAGGTACCTGCGAGCGCAGTGTTCCGCTCGGAGGAAGCCTGGGCCACTTTCGTAGTCGAAGAGGGGACCGCAGTCGTTCGAACCGTGGCGCTCGGTGAGACCAACGGGCTCGAAACCGAGGTGCTGTCGGGCCTAGAGGAGGGCGATACGGTGATCGCCTATCCGAGCGATAGCGTCCGCGACGGCGTGTCCGTCAAGTCGAGGTAGGCAACCGATGCAGTGGACGTTCACCGAGTTCCTTCAGGACCGCGTATTGCTGCGAGACGCCATTGCGACCGCAGTCTTATTCATGACGGTGATAGGCCTCCGCTTAGCCGCTCTTCGTTTCATTCGACGCAGGCTTCCGAGCACGGACAAACTGCAGCTTCGTTGGGCGGCGCATGTCCGAGGCTTCTCCTATGCGGTCTTGGCACTCGGCCTATTCATCATCTGGGCCGCCGAGCTTCAAGCCCTTGCCGTGTCGTTCGCCGTGTTGGCGATGGCTATCGTCTGGGCTACGAGGGAAACGTTTGCCTGCATTCAGGGAGCAGCTTATCGCATCAGCGCCAACGCGTTTGAGGTTGGCGATCGGATCAACATCGCAGGGATTCGCGGCGACGTCATCGATACGGGGCTGCTGGGGACGCTGGTGCTCGAAGTCGCCCAGGGGCACCAGCGCACCGGACGCACCATCAGCATCCCGAACAGCCTCTTCATGACGGAGCCCGTGCTCAACGAGAGCCTCGCGGGCGAGTACATGCTTCACTTGATGACCATTCCAGTCGATCGCGGTGCGGACCTTGCGGCGCTTGAGCGTACGGCTCTCACGGCCGCACGGGAAGCGTGCGCAGAGTTCCTCGATGACGTCCGTCGTCCGATTGCAGCCCGCTATCGCCGCCATGGGTTGACTCCGCCAATCGTCGACCCGCGAATCACGTACCAGGTCGTCGACAAGAACACCGTGAACATCTTGCTCCGAATCCCGACGCCAATCAGACTGGAACGCCAAGTCGAACAGCGCGTGCTCAGAGCGGTCCTGGGTGTCCCGAAGGAGCGCGACACATTGCCACCCCCCGCCTAGCCAGCACTGGCACCGGCGCTGGCACTGCGATACGTGTCCGGCATGACTTCCCCCGACCTCGAATCTCGAATCGCTCGCCTCGAAGCCATCGAAGCGATCAAGGCCCTCAAGGCCCGCTACTGGCACTGCTGTGACAGCAAAGACGTCGAAGGGGTGCGTGATTGCTTTCTCGATGGCCCGGTCGAGATTCACTATGACGGGCCGGTTGGCGTGGTGAATCATCGGGACGGGCTCTACCAAGTGTTCAAAGACGTGGCGTGTCAGACCCAGATCGTGGAAATGCATCATGGTGGGCCGCCGAACATCGAGGTCCATGGGCCTGACAGCGCGAGCGCGACGTGGGGTTTGGTCTATCACCTGATGAACACCGACGTGCAGACGGTGAGTGTCGTCGGTGGATACTACGATGACGAATACAAGCGCATCGACGGGCAATGGTGGATCAGTAAGGCGCGCTTCGAGGTCTACTCGGCAGTGACCTACGGTTGGAAGGAAGCGGCGGTTCGGCTGCTCCACGCTGGTGCGGCTCTGCCGGCCTGAAGTGAGGCGCTGGTTGCCGACCGGGGCCCGATTTGCCAAGGTGCCGGCCCAATGAAACGAGTCAGACAGGTGGATGGCCTCCGTTGTTTGGTCACGGGAAGCGCGGGCTTTGTTGGAAGCAATCTGGTTCATGCCCTGCTGGCGCGCGGCTGTGAGGTGCATGGGTTCGACCGGGCGCCTGCGCCGTTCGACGGTGGTTCCGCGGTGACATTCGCGACGAGGAGGAGCTTCGTGGGGCATGTGAGGGGGTCGACACTATCTTTCACACCGCGGCGATGATCGAAACGTTCACCTATGCGCCCAAGGCATTCGCGCAGCTCGTTCGTAGCGTCAACGTCGACGGAACACGCACCTTGCTGCGAGTCGCGCAGGAAGCGGGTGTTCGGCGTTTGGTTCACACGAGCTCGATCATCACCGCCTCAGGCAGCGAGCATCCCGGGGTCGGCGAAGCTACACCGTACAGCACGGCGTCGGACCTCTATTCCAGCACTAAGGTCGCATCGGAGCAGCTCGTTCTTGGTGCGAATGGGAAGTCAGGCTTGCTCACCAGCGCC
>JAFDAJ010000348.1 GCA_019313915.1 Deltaproteobacteria bacterium | reverse complement strand
GCTCCGCGTCCGCTACGACTTCGAAGACATCTCAGACAACCACCGTCTCCCTCAAGCGCTGTGGGCGTACTTGGATGCCGCACTGACGCTGCGCCAGCGCGACATGCTGCGCCTAAGGTACGACTTTCGGGTCTTTCTTGATCGCCGCGAGTCGACTTTCGCACGTGTCCCCAATCCCGAGCACTGGCTCTGGGTGGAATACGTCTTTCGCTACTAGGCTAATCTTTGTCCTTCAGTCGCAGAACGGCGTCTGCGCGGGCGATTTGAATCTGAACGCGACGAGACTGGACATCGCGGAGCGCAGCGCGGGCATCGGCGACGGCCTCGAGGTCGCGTGCGCCGAGATCGTAGCTGGTTTGTGCTTGTCCGACGCGTTTTTCCGAGACCGTAACCAGACTGTTGGCGAGGGCGAGCTGGTTCTCAGCGTGCTGCCGGTCGAGGAGTGCCTGACGTCGCTCGTCAGCGCGCGCGATACGCGCGTCGTGGGCGCGCGCGTCAAGCTCACTCGCTTGAGCGTCCGCGGCATGGGCCATCGCAACCGCCCTGCCTCCGTCCCAGAGGGGAACCGCAAGGTTGACGCCGAGACGATACATCGGAAACACCCGCTCGTTGACACCGGCAACACCTGTCTGGCCGACGACTGCGAGCACCGGCGCCCGGCCCTTGCGGTACATCTGAGCCTCTTGGCGTGCTGCATCACGTTGACGCTCGAGAGCCTCGACCTCCCACCCGGCATCAGAACTCGAACCCTTCGAGTCGGTTTCGAGAAGCTGGGCGTCCGGCTCCGCTTCAGGAGACAGCTCGGTACCGACCGCGGACTCCAGGAAGCGCTTGGCGGTAACGGTTTTCGCCAGCGCAGTTGCTGCGACGAGCTCGGCTTGCAGCCCCTCGTACCGCGCGTCGTCCAGCTCGGACCCTGGACGATCGCCGTCCGCGACTCTCACGGCGATCCGCTCACGTTGAGCATTTGCCTCTTCGGCTGAGGTTGCCGCGAGGCGGTGCAACAAGTGGTTGGCCATCCAGTCGAGATACGATGCGCGCACCATGGCAAGCACGGTCTCGCGGGATGCGCCGGAGCTTGCTTGCGCCGCTGCCCGGTACGCTTCCGCCGCCTTGACCGCAGCTCTGGTTTGGCCGTCGTAGAGCGGTGCGCGCATGTCGATCGTCCCCTCGTACCGAATGTTGGGCCGGAACGCCGTGCGCTCTCCCACGGTCGGCGATGCCCGGACGTTGACTTCGCGGCCGTCGGTCGTTTCGACCCGCTCGATGTCCGAGCCCGGGGCAACGACGCCCGATATGTTCATCCAAAACGTCGGCATCTTGCCGGCTCTAGCCGCGTCGACGTCGGCTCCCGCCTGCGCGGACCTCGCGTTCGCCGCCTCCCAGCGTGCTTGGTTTTGCAGCGCCAGCTCCTCGAGCTCCTGCAGAGTGACAACCTCAGCCGCCGCAGCGGCTGGTGCGAGCGTAGCGGCCAGCACGACCACCACAGTCGATGCTTGGCCCTTCCAATTGCAGACCGCATTCATCTTCCACCTCATTCATGGCGCAGAGCCTCGATGGGCTCGAGCCGTGCCGCGCGCCGAGCCGGGAGATAGCCGAAGGCCACCCCAACGCTGGTTCCGAAGAGGCCGGCGCCGATCATCGTCAACACCGGTACCCCACCCGGCCATCCCATGGCTTGCGCCACCAGGTACGACATGAGCCAGCCTAGAAGCACCCCCACGAGCGACCCGGTAAACGACAACACCACAGCCTCGGACAAGAACTGCACTAGGATCTGCCTCGGTGATGCGCCGATGGCCGACCGAATGCCGATTTCTTGGGTGCGCTCCGCGACCGAAACCAGCTGGATGTTCATCACGCCAATGCCGCCGACCAGAAGCGATACGGCGGCAATGCCCATGAGCAACCCCGTCAAGATGTTCGAGACGAGCTTCGCCGCCGCCGCCGCTTGTATCGGACTCCCGGTTCGAAAATCGTCCGGCTCTGCTTCGGACAGGCGGTGGGAGCGGCGCATGATAGGAACGACCTCCAGCATCGCCGCCTCCAACATCCCAATGTCCCGCACTTGTAGCTGGAGCTCGTGGTAGCCAGTCGGCATCCCGAGAAACGCTGCAAAGGTCGTTGCGGGGATCAGCAGGATATCGTCCATATCTCTGCCGCTGGTCGCCTGCCCTTTGGGGGCGAGCACGCCGATGATCTTGCATGGAAGGTTGGTGCCAACGGTGACCGTTTGGCCGACCGGGTCGGCCCGCCCGAAGAGCTCGCGCGCAACGGTGACACCGATCACCGCGACCTTCGCTCGATTCTGAACGTCGGTGTCATCGAACATACCCCCCGTCAAGATCGACCATTCTCGGACCTTGACGAATCCCGGGACCTCCGTGGAGTAGGTTGCGTTCAGTGATCTGACAGTCCGCAGTTCCGTGGTCCGAGGAACGACACGCTCAATCGTCATTGCGTCGCGCTTCAGCGCTTCGACGTCCGAATCCGTCAGAGGCTTGGGGCTGCCCCCGAAGTCGCGCCGCGACGTGTTGCTCCTGATGAATGCCACGCGCGTGCCCAAGATCTCGAACTGCTGCATGACGGCGGTGCGCGCTCCGGTGCCAAAGCTGACCATGGCGATGAAAGCCGCCACACCAATGGCCAGGCCCAGCATCGTGAGGGTGCTCCGGCCGGGATTGCGGATCGCCGTGCGGACGGCACGCCCTACGATTTCGCTACGCGCGCGCCGCATGACTGCTCCCATCGGTGACGATCTTTCCGTCGCGCAAGAAAATCTGGCGGTGACAGAAATCCGCAACATCTGGATCGTGCGTGACGATGATCAGCGTGAGTGACCGCGCCGCGTGAATCTCGAGAAGCAAGTCCATGACCTCGTTGCCAGTCCGCGTGTCGAGGGCTCCGGTGGGCTCGTCGGCGAGAAGAAGGCGGGGCTGCGCAGCGACGGCCCGCGCAATCGCAACGCGCTGCTTCTCGCCACCAGAAAGCTGCGACGGCCTGTGGCGCCTTCGATGGCTCAACCCAACCCGCTCGATCAGCTCGTCTGCGCGTGCCTCCCGCTCATGGCGACCCAAGCCCGCGTAGTAAAGCGGCAGAGTGACGTTTTCGATGACCGTGTTGTCCGAGATGAGGTGAAATGATTGAAAGATGAAACCGATGTAGTGAAGGCGAACCCACGCTTGCTCCCGGCGGCTCAGCGTGGACACGTCGCGTCCGCCCAACGAGTAGGAGCCACGCGTAGGGCCATCGAGGCACCCAAGAATGTTGAGCAACGTGGACTTGCCCGATCCGGAAGGTCCGCGAAGCGCGACGATTTCGCCGGGAGCTACCGCCAGATTCACCTCGTCGAGCACCGGCTCGGTCATGTTGGCAAACTCTTTGCGGATGCCGTTGGCTTCTACGATCGAGAAGCCGCTCATCGGCGACCCTTCAGGGAGAGCAAGGGGGCATCTGGGTCCCCTTCGCCGTCCAGCGCCAATCCGATCGCGATTGGATCGTTGACGTCGAGGCTCTCCGGCTCGCTCGGCCGAATTTCCGTGATGGCGCCGTCGGAGAGACCTGCCTCGACCGGGATCTCCTCGAGCTGCTCACCCCTGACGCGCCACACACGACTGCGCGCCGGAGCGGGTGGCGCACCCTCGGGCGTGAACCGAAGCGTCGCTTCACGCACCGTCAGCACATCGTCGACTTGGGCAACTTTGATCCGGATCTGAGCCGTCATGCCAGGAAGCAATAGACGCTCTGAATTCTCGGTCGCTAGTGTGACATCGTAGAAAATCGCGCCGTACTCGGTCTTTGGGTCGGGACTGATGTGCTTCACGGTCGCTTTGAAGACCTGGCCGGGATACGTGGGAACTTCGAATTTCGCACCGAACCCCACGGTCACCTCGCCAATGTCAGCTTCGCCGATCGGAGCGGCGATGTGCATCCGGTTGATGGGCGCGCCGATGCGGAACAGGCGGTTTCGGGGTCCGACAATCATCCCTGTGCGGGCGGGGACCTCGAGAACGAGCCCGGCGCGCGGAGCAACGATGTCGGTCCGGTCTCGCTGATGTCCTCGGAGGGAAGCTCGTTTGAGCGCTGCGGCCCGTTCTGCCCGGGAGGCCTGAACCCCCGCCCGGGCTTTGGCCATTTCCGATCGCGCGCTCTCGAGGGCGCTGTGGCTAGCCAAGCTCTTGTCGGCGAGACGCTTCGTCCGCTCGAGCGATTCGGTAGCGCGTTGCGCCACGGCTTCCGCCTCCGAGACGCGCGCGCGAGCTACCTGGAGCTCCGCTTGCGCCACGTGGAAGGCGACCTCGGCCGCGCCCTTGTCGAGCCGCGCCAAGAGCTGGCCCTCCTCGACGCTGTCTCCGGGCAGAACGAAGA
>JAFDAJ010000123.1 GCA_019313915.1 Deltaproteobacteria bacterium | reverse complement strand
GACACCTGCAGCTAACACCGACCCTGGCACTGACGCTGGCACTGACGCTGGCGGTGGCGCTGACACCGTCGCCGGCACTGACACTGACGCTGGCGCCTGCTATGCTCGCCCGTCTCCATGACTGCAAAGAGCACTTACAAAGCCGAGGTCGTCGTCATTGGCGGTGGCCTCGCAGGAATGGTGACCGCACTCGAGCTCCTCGATGCTGGCAAGCGCGTGGTCATGCTGGATGCGGCTACCCGGGAGCGCTTTGGCGGGCTCGCGCTGTGGTCCTTTGGCGGAATGTTCTTCGTGGACTCTCCCGAGCAACGCAAGAACGGCATCAAGGACTCGGTCGACCTCGCGATGCGCGATTGGGTTCGGTACGGTGAGCTCGACCCCAACGATGTGTGGCCATATCGATGGGCGGAAGCCTATGTCAACCGCTGCACCGAAGAGGTTCGCGGCTGGCTGGCCGAACGCGGCGTGAGCATCTTCCGCGCGGTCGGCTGGACGGAACGTGGGTACTTCGTGCCCGGGAACTCGGTTCCGCGGTTCCACATCGTGTGGGGCACCGGCGAGGGCATCGTACTGCCGCTGATCGAGCGCCTCGACGCGCATGAAAAATCCGGCCGGCTGCAACTTCACTTCGATCACCGGGTCGATGGCATCACCCAGGAAGGCGGCCAAGTCGTGGGATGCCACGGCACCAGCGGCGCCGGTTCGTTCGAAGATTGCAGGCGACCACGACAAGGTGCGCAAGGTGTGGCCGCGAGACCAATGGGGCGAGCCACCTGAGTCAATGCTCAACGGGTCGATTCCAGAAGCAGACGGCAAACTGCTCGACCGCGCCGAAGAGCTCGGCGCCAACATTACGCATCTCGAAAAAATGTGGAACTACGCGGCGGGCGTCCGTCACTGGGAACCTCTCTTTCCCAACCACGGCCTCAGCCTGGTTCCGGCAAAGTCGCCACTCTGGGTCAATTACCAGGGCCGCCGCTTCGTCGACCCGCCGCTGGTCGGCGCGTACGACACCCTCATGCTCGTCGACCGCATTTGCCAGGAAAAAAAGAAGTACTCCTGGCAGGTAATGAACCGCAAGATCGCAAACAAGGAGTTCGCGGTTTCGGGGGCCGAGTTTAATCCGGCAGTTCGCGACAAGAAGATGCTGGCGTTCATTTTGCGGCTCCTGAAGGGCAATGGAGAGCAGGTCCAAGAGTTCATCGACCATTGCCCGGACTTTGTCACGGCCGGAACTGTCACAGAGCTAGCCGCCAAGATGAACGCGCTGACCGGAACCAACGACGTCGACGCCAGGCGACTCGAAAGGGATATCGCCGACTACGACGACAACATCGAACGAGGCACCAAGCTTCAAAACGACGATCAGCTTCGTCGCATTGCACATGTCCGCCAATACCTTGGCGACCGGCTGCGCACCTGCAACATGGCGCGCATTGTCGACCCCGACGCCATGCCGCTGATCGCGATCCGCATGCAAATCCTAACGCGCAAGAGCCTCGGAGGTATCCAAGTAGACCTCGATGCGAAGGTGCTCGACCAACAAGGCAACCCCATCCCCAACCTCTTCGCCGTCGGCGAGGCGTGCGGCTTCGGTGGCGGTGGGATGCACGGAAAGCGCGCGCTCGAGGGAACATTCCTAGGGGGTTGCGTGTATTCAGGTCGTGTCGCGGCACGCGCGATCAACAGCGGCCAAGGTGTCAGGTAGTCCATGAAGCAAAGCGGTGCATGGTTGACGGCGCGGGCCCTCGAGAACATCGGGGTGAAATACACATTTGGAATCCCGGGCGTTCACAACACCGAAATCTACGACCAACTGAATCGCAGTGAGCAGATCACCCCGATTCTCGTCACCCACGAGCAGGGCGCGAGCTTCATCGGCGAAGCCTTCAGCCGCGTCAGTGACAGTATCGGTTGCCTGTTGATCGTCCCAGCTGCGGGAATGACCCACGCGATGAGCGGCATCGGCGAGGCCTACCTCGACGGAGTTCCGCTGCTCGTGATCTCGGGCGGCATTCGGCGTGACTCGGGCCGTCACTACCAGCTTCATCAACTCGATCAACAGCGCGTTCTCGACGGCATCACCAAGGCCGCCTTCCTGGTCGACAAGCACGAAAACGTCGTGTCCACGATCTACGAGGCCTATGAAATCGCGACGTCTGGCCTTCCGGGCCCGGTGTTCGTCGAAATCGCGACCGACGTCCAGATGTTCACAGCGGAGGTCAGCGAAGTTCCGAAGTTCGTTCCCAGCTACCGCCCCCCGAAGCCCGATCGCGCCCTAGTCAGACGCGCCGTCGAGCTGCTGCGCAACGCCAAGCAGCCAGGGATGTACCTTGGCTGGGGCGCGCGCGAGGCGACAAAGTGGAGCACGGAGGTCGCCGAGCTCCTGGGCGCCCCGGTGTCGACGACGCTGCAGGGCATCAGTGTCTTCCCCCACGACCACGCGCTGCACACGGGCTTTGGCTTCGGGCCATCTGCTGTTCCTGCGGCACGCAAAGCCTTCGAGGGGGTGGATTGCCTTCTGGCCGTCGGTGTTCGTTTCGCAGAGCTCGCGACCGGAAGCTACGGCATGCCGATTCCAGAGACGCTGATCCACGCTGATATCGACCCCGAGGTCTTCAGTAAAAATTACCCAGCCACCGTGGCGATCGAGGCCGACGGCGAGCTCTTCATGATGGCCCTGCTCGAAGCGCTCAAGAGCGAACGGGTCAGTCCACCCGATCGAGCCGACCTCGAGCAGCAGATCGCACGAGAAAAGGAAGCCTTCTTCGCAAGTTGGACCAGCAAGGTGAACGAAGAGAAGGTCAGTCCGGGCATCTTCTTCCGACAGCTCCGCAAAAAGCTCGATCGCGACGCCTACGTCATCGTCGACGACGGGAACCACACCTTCCTGACGGCCGAACAATTCCCCGTCTACGAGTCGAAGCACCTCATCTCGCCCACCGACTTCAACTGTATGGGGTACTGCGTGCCTGGAACTATCGGCGTGAAGTTGTCGCATCCTGACAAGCAGGTGTGCGCCATCGTGGGCGACGGCGCCTTCATGATGACCGCGTTGGAGATCCTCACGGCCACGATGAACGAGCTTGGGGCTGTCTTTTTCGTCTTCCACGACGGGGAGCTCGCCCAGATTTCTCAGTTGCAGGCGCTGCCGCTGAAGGACAAGACCTGCTCCATCATTGGCGATTTGCAGGTCGAGGGCGTAGCGACCGCCACGGGTGCAGCATACATAAGGATGGACAGCGACCTCGACGTCGACCGGGTCCTGGACGAGGCGCTCGCGATCGCTGGGACAGGGCGCCCCGTCATCGTCGACGTCAATATCGATTACTCGCGAAAGAGCGCGTTCACACAGGGCGTGATCAAAGTGAATCTCGGCCGCTTCCCGTTGGGCCAGAAGGTCCGGTACATCGGGCGCGCGCTCAAACGCCACACCATCGGATGAGGCTTCATATGTTGCAACGTGCAATCCAAATCGTCTGTTTTCTTCTGGCAGCCGCGATGGTTGGCATCCTGCCGCTACCGCCTTTGGCGGCGGCCGATCGGTCGCCGGACAAGCCCAGCGCACCAAAGAACATCGACGAAACTCCCCCGCTGGTGCCTATACCGAATGCCCAGGTCACCAAGACGGGTCTTCTCATCGGCGGCCAGCCCACCCCCGAGCAGCTGAAGGCCATTAAGGAAGCAGGGTACCGAACCGTCATCACGCTGCGCACGGACAGCGAGCGTGGGGACGAGGGCGAGCAAGCGACCGTTGAACGCTTGGGCATGAAGTTCGTGCGAATCCCGGTCGCGGGTCCGGCGGGGCTCACGCAGGACAATGCGTACGCCCTAAGCAAAGCCCTCAGCGAGGAGGATGTGCTGCCGGCGGTCCTCCACTGCCGCACTGGGCAGCGTGTGAGCGCCCTATTGGGACTGAAAGCGTTTGTCGTCGATCGAGCTAGCGCCGCGGCAGCGATGGATCTTGCCAAGAGGCTGGGAATCAAGAAGCTCGAAGCCGCGCTTCGTGAGCGAATCGCTGAAATCTGCAAGTCCGACAAGTCCCGCAACTGCGAGGATCTACCATGACGGAGAAGCCCACAGCGTTGGTCCTGGTCGTACGGGGCAGCGAAGAAATCGAAGCCGTCATCAGCATCGATGTCCTGCGCCGCGGAGGCATCGACGTGACGGTCGCAGGCGTCGACGGCACCGGCCCGATTCAGTGCAGCCGCGGGGTCGTCATCTCACCCGATGTAGCGCTGGACAGCGTCGACGGGGACTTCGATATCATCGTCCTCCCGGGGGGCGCAGAAGGGGCGCAGCGACTGGCCCAGTCGGCCAAGGTCGGAGAAATTCTTCGTCGCCAAGAGGAGAGCGGCCGCTACGTGGGTGCGATTTGCGCGGCGCCAATTGCGCTCCGGGCGCACGGAGTCTTTCGCAATCGGCAACTCACCAGCCATCCGAGTGTCAAGGAGATGCTCGAAGATTGGGGCGAGTACAGCGACCACCCGGTGGTCGCCGACGGCAACCTCATCACGAGCCGCGGCCCCGGAACCGCATTTCCGTTCGCGTTGCGCATCGTCGGGACTCTCACGGACGCACAGCGCATGGTCGAAGTGCGAGCCCCGATGATGTTCCCCGTGCAGGTTTCCTAGCGAGGCGGCTCGGGCGGCTGCGTTACACGGGGTCGAACTGAAACCTTGGCTCGCGCCACGTAGGACAAGAGCTTGTGGATGGGGGTGCCGTCGAAGAAGCCCGGCGCCGTGGGAGTTCGGTCGGGCTCCGGAACCGGCAGCGTGGCGATGATCGCGCCGTCCCCCGCATGGCGGAACTTCACCTCGGGGCTGAGGGACTCGATCATGCGCCTCGATGCTGTATTTTCCGCCAGAAGCTCGGTGCAAAACCACCGAACGTCCCGTTCCCAGGCGGCCTCGATCAAGCGTTGCAACATGATCGAGCCGAGCCCTTTGCCATGAAAGCGGTCGAGAACGGTCACCGCCGGCTCAGCGGCGTCGGGCCGATCGGTCAAGCGCACGAACCGCGCGCTCCCGGCGCCCTCCGGCTTGGACACCAAGTGTCGTCGGATGGCGCCAATCGCGAAGTGGTCGATGCCATCGACTTCGGTGAGGTAGCGCAGCTCCCTGTCAGTCAGCGTAGCTTTCGGCGCCATGAACCGCGCATACCGCGAGTCGGGCGACAGATTCTCAAAGCCATCGAGTAGCAACTGCTTGTCGGATGGTCGCATGGGACGAAGGTGAATCCGCTGACCGTCCGAGAGCTGGACGATTTCCTCGTAGGACTCGCCGTACCGATAGCTTTGCTCCGCACCCCCCATGGCGACGTCATCCTAGAGACGATCGAGCGCTCGCACAACCGCCTCCATCGCCGCCGCCGCCCCCATTCGAAGCCGGTGGTCCACGATGTGTGACACTTGGCTCGTGCCGGGATTGACTTCGACGGTCAGCGCGCCGCGGCGACGCGCATCGATGATGGGCTCTGCGATGTACGGGAAAACGCTGGTCGTCCCAATCGTGAACACCGCATCGAAGCCCCGCTCCAACTGTTCCTGTAGCAATCGGGTGCGGTCGAGCGGCAGCATCTCCCCAAACAAAACCACCTCCGGCCTCACCAAAGAGGCACATTCAGGACATGACGGCGGAATGTCGAGGCCCGCGTAGGACGTGACGCGCCAACGATGGCCGCAGCGTGTGCACAACAGACGGTGCACGTCGCCATGAATGTCGATCACCTGCTGACTGCCTGCCGCATGGTGCAGGCCATCCACATTCTGCGTGAGGGTCCACACGCGATCGAAACGGCGCTCGAGCTCGGCAATCACCTCATGCGCCCGGTTGGGGCCTGCGTTGCGGCAGGAGCTTTCGATCTGATGGATGTACTTCCACGTGATCGCTGGATCGCGTTGGAACATGGCCCCGGAGAGGGCCGCTTCGATCGGGATGCCGTCGTCGGTTTCCTCTTGCTCGTAGAGCCCTCCGATGCCCCGATACGTCGGCAAGCCCGAGTCGGCTGAAATTCCGGCGCCAGTCACGAAAAGGACGCTCCGGCTGTCGCGTAGCCGCCGGGCGATATCGGAGATTCGCTGCTCCTCCACGGAGCTTGGGTATCGTATAATGGACGCATGTGCCACTCCGTCCTAGATGCGCCCATTCGGGGGCCCTTCCCTGACGACACACGGAACGCGATGTTCGGCCTGGGCTGCTTTTGGGGGGCCGAACGAAAGTTCTGGCAAACCGAAGGCGTGTTCACGACGGCGGTCGGATACGCCGCGGGTCACACCTCGAGCCCGACGTACGAAGAGGTTTGTTCCGGTCTCACGGGACACGCCGAAGTGGTCTTGGTCGTGTATCGCCCCGCGCGTGTGGCGTACGATGACCTCCTCGACGTCTTCTGGGAGAGTCACGACCCGACTCAAGGAATGAGACAGGGCAACGACCGGGGCACACAGTATCGCTCCGGCATCTACTACTTCGATGACGTGCAGCACCAGCTGGCGACGGATTCCCTGACGCGCTATCAGGGCGCGCTCGACGAGGCGGGATACGGTCGCATCACAACCGAGATCATTGCAGCACCGCCTTTTACCTACGCAGAGGACTACCATCAGCAGTATCTGGCGAAGAACCCCGGAGGCTACTGTGGGTTGGGGGGGACTGGTGTGAGTTGCCCAACAGGCCTGGCGCAGAGCGGCAGAGACGAAGGCTAGAAACGGGTTTTAACCTGGTTATCCGTGCATCGCAGGGATGTTTTTGATTGACCTATCAGCGGGCTTTCCATGTATCCTGCGCCGGCCCCCTGGGCGCACGATGGGTGGAGGAGACCCGGCAATGAAGCACAATTTACTGATGGCAAGCCTTCTCATTGGGTTGCTGACTCCCGCGTTCGCAAGCGCCAATCCCGAACCAACCGCGTACGATGCCCGCAGCATCGCGATGGGTCTCACCGGCACGACGTACCTGGATGGCCCCGCTGCGCTCGTGCTCAATCCGGCCAACCTGGAAGGCATCGAAAAGCTGGGGTTTTCGCTCACGTTCACCGCGCTCATGGTGAACCAGCGGGCACCCGTCCAAGGCCCTAATACCGTAGTCGACTCGGGTCTTGGGTTTGGCCCGATTCCGGCGGGCTTCATCGCCGGGAGAATCGCTCCGCGCGTCGTGTTCGCTGGAGGGCTTTACATCGAGACGGGGTACGGATCCGACTTCGCGGACGTGGTGTGCATGGATGGTGCCGAGGTAGGCGGCCCCCCCGACTACACCCCTGATACCAATCCGGCGACCTGCACAAACCCAGACCCTCAAAGCCTCGACGTAACCTTCTTCGTCGGAGAGTTCGCCGCGGGTTTCTCATTTCGGGCGCATGAGAAATTCATACTTGGCTTGGCGTTACGGCTCCCCTTCGCCAAGCAGACCGCGGACCTTTGGCAGAACGTTGGCGCTGCGCTTGGCACTTCATTCTACGGTCGGGTGAAGAACGACCTCGGCGGCATAGGCTTTCCATCGATCCGATTCGGATTCACCATCAAGCCACATCGAAAGGTCCGGATCAGCGCGATGTATCGCATGTTTTCGAAGATCAAGATGACCGGCAACACGGACACCGCGCTGCTGCCAGGCGCCGATCCTCTTACCCTCCAAGCGCAAGCCGATTGGGTCATCCCAAACGCGATTCAAATGGGTATTTCCTATCAAGCAAACAGCCAGCTGTTGCTGGTTTTCGAGGCTCGCCTTCAGTTCCATGGGGCTGACAAGACCGGCAACCAGGACCAGACGGTGACCGCGACCGACCCCGCTGGGAATTTGCCCGAGACGACCATCATCGTGCCTTTCGGCTGGCGGAACGTTTGGAGCCTCAAGCTCGGGACCGAGTATCGCTTCACGAAGGACGTGGTGGCGCTTCGATTGGGCATCAACGCAGCGCGAGGAGCGACGACCCCGGCATTCGCCCAGTACTTCACGCCGCCCCCGGCTCCTGGGGGAGTGGCGTCGGTGATGGCCGGCCTGGGTTTCTATTGGGATGACCGGAACGACTCCAGCATCAAGGACAAGTACAAGCTCGACATCGGAGGCCTCTTTGGCTTCACAAATGACACAATCGGCGACGAGTACATCGGGACCGAGCAAACGATCCCAGGAACGAGCGACACGGTAAGAGTCTGTACGGATGAGCAAGTCGTCCGTACCGGTTGTCCGGGGCAATACCGCGTGTTCACCTACTGGGCGTCGGTGACGTTCACTCTGCAGTACTAGTGGGCTTGGCGGGTTCGATCTCGACTCCGAGGATCGGAGCGTAGAGCAAACGGTCGCGACGCTTCCACCACTGGCCGGTTGCGTCGCGCTCATCACGACCGGTTGGCTCGTACCGATAGATGACAGCACGGATCTGTTTCGGCGGCGCGTCCTCGAATGGGTTCTCCCCGATGAGTGCGAGGACGCTCGGCTCGTCTTGCAACAACCGCGTCATCAGATTGCCTAGCCACGTATTTCGGCGGTAGTCGCCGAGCGCGGCAAACCACATTTGCCAATCGAGCCGTGGCTGGTGCGGTGCGGTCCAGACGGGGGCCCGGTCGAGCGGGCCGGGCTTGTATCGGAACACGTATGGCTTCCAGATCTTTCCGTCGAGCGTGCCCTCGATGCTGATCTCGGGACGCTCGGTTGTCATGACGGCAAAGAGTCCGTAGTTGTTGAATGTGCTGAAGGGGTAAATAGGGCTCAGCCATCTTGGTGGCCGCTGGCCCAAGGTCCCCGTGAAGAAGAGGGCTGCGGAGAGTGCGATGACGATAGCGGGCGCGACGCCCGGCCACGTGGACCACTTCGACTCGCGTTCGGGTCCTGCCTTCACCAAGAAGCGGCGGGGTACGAAACGGCGGAGCAACCGATCATCGAGCAGCGGGAGGCAGAGCACGATCGTGAGAAGATTGAAGAAGCCGTAGTTGCCCGTGAAACCGATCAGAAGCATCAAGGC
>JAFDAJ010000347.1 GCA_019313915.1 Deltaproteobacteria bacterium | reverse complement strand
CAGGCTCTTGTCCCGGACGCGCACCATGTTCTCGCGGATTCGGTCGAACACGACGATGGTGTCGTTGATCGAGTAACCCATGATGGTGAGAAGCGCAGCGACCGTGGTGAGATTCACTTCCTTCTGGAGAAGCACATAGATGCCGAGCGTGATGAGAGCATCGTGGAGCATGGCGATGACGCCACCGGGTGCGAAGCGCAGGTCGAAGCGGAACGCCACGTACAGCATGATGAAGGCGATGGCGTATAGCAGCGACTGAATCGCCGCGTCGCGGAGCTGCTCGCCCGCCTTCGGACCGACCCACTCGACGCGAAGCGCGTTGTCCGGAGCGCGCTCGCCGAACCGCTCGCGAAGCTGGCCTAGCAGCTCATCAGCGACGCCAACGAGTTGCGCCTCGTAGCGGGGGTCGCGACTACCCGCGAGCGAGTTGAGCGAACGGACATGCGCGCCGCCGGCCTCCAGCGCCTCTTGGAGCTGTTGCTGGTCAACGACCCCTGAGACACGAAGGGTGATCTTGTCGCCGCCGGGAGAGACCTTCATTTCGCGCAGGACGCCCTCTCCAAGCGCGGCTTCGACCGACTCGCGAATTTTCTCGACCTGCTCTTCGGGCAAGGACGACACCTCACGAACGCGGATGATGTACTCGTTGGGGTGATCCTCGACGCTAATCACATCCGGACGCGCGTAGCCCCCGTCTTCGAGGGCCTTGCGGACCTCCCCCGGCCCGGTGTCACCCCTGAACTGCAGCTGGACCTCGGTGCCACCGGCAAAATCGATGCCGTAGTTGGGCCCGGGATAGAAGAGCGAGACCAGGCTCAGGGTAGCCATCAGACCGAGGACCGTGATCACCGGTCCGCGGTACTTCATGAAGTCGATATAGGTGCCGGGTTTGATGAATTCCATGTCAGCCCACCCGCAGTCGCTGCACGCGCGCGCCGCGCACGAGCCAGTCAAAGAGCACCTTCGAGCAGAAAGTGCCAGTGAAGAGCGAGGTGCCGATGCCGATCAACAGCATCGTGGCGAATCCCTTGATCGGCCCTGTGCCGAACTGCCAAAGCACGATGCCTGCAATGGCCGTCGTGAGCTGGCTATCGAAAACCGACGAGTACGCCCGGGCGTACCCTTGCTCGACTGCTGAGCGCGGAGATTTTCCGAGCCTCAGCTCTTCCCTGATGCGCTCGGTGATGAGCACGTTCGCGTCGACCGCCATGCCGACGGTAAGCGCGATGGCGGCAACACCGGGCAGCGTGAGTGTGGCGCCGATGCCCGACATGGTCCCGAGTAGGAGCTGCAGGTTCAGTAAGACCATCGCGTCCGCGACGAGGCCACCGACCTGGTAATAGATGGCCATGAAAATCAAGACGAGGATGATGCCAACCAGCGCGGCAATCGCGCCCTTCCGCACGGAATCCTGACCGAGCGTCGGGCCGATCAGCTGCTCGTTGGCCGGGCGAAGCGGGGCCGGAAGCGCACCGGCTTGAAGCACGACGACGAGGTCTCTGGCCTCTTGGAGAAGCTCGTTGCGGTCCATGTAGGCGCCGAGGGTGATGCGGCCGCGTGCGCCAATCTGGCCCTGAATGACCGGTGCCGATTCTACGCGGTCGTCGAGTACGATCGCCATGCGCTTGCCGATGTTGCGGCCGGTGAGGTCGGCCATACGTGACGCTCCGCGTGTGTTCATCGTGAAGTCGACCTCAGGGCTCCCGCTCTGCGGGTCGAAGCCGACCGAGGCGTCATCGAGGTCCTCGCCCGTCGCGTCGGCGACGCGGTACACATAGTACGTCCGCCAACCCTCGCCTCCGCGCTCGGGGTCGGCATCCTGGCGGCCGATGAAAATCTCGTGATCGTCCGGCACCAGGAGAGTCGCGATGTATGCGCGAAGGAGATCCCGTGCATCCTCACCGAAGGCCTCGGCGAATATCTGCGCGCCCTGGTTGAGGTAGACACCCTCGGACGGCGTCGTGAAGACGGAGCGCGCGTCGGACTCGTCATCGACGATCTGGAACTGGAGCTGCGCGGTGCGGCTGATGATCGACTTGATGCGCTCGAACGAGCTCTCCTGCGCGCCGGGAATCTCGATGATGATGTCACCGTCGTTCGGCCGGGCGATGACGGTTGGCTCGAGAACACCCATGCTATCGATACGGTTGATGATCGTGCGCTCAGACTGACGAACCGCGGTCTCGCGCATGTTGGCGAGCTGCTCCTCGCGCATGTGAAGGTCGACCACGAGGTCGCCCACTCCGCTGGCGACGCGAAGGTCGCGGAAGTAGTCCTTCACCCAAGTCTTGGAGAGCTTCTGCGCGTCCTCTTGATTGGAGAACGTAATGCGAATGGCGCGAACTGCACCGCCCTCCTTATCGACACGCTCGACTTTGCACCGCTGTCGAATCTCGTCGAGCTTGGCTTTGTCGATGTCGTCGATTTCC
>JAFDAJ010000122.1 GCA_019313915.1 Deltaproteobacteria bacterium | reverse complement strand
CGACCCGGGAGTTATCCGAGCGCTGATGCGCGCAATGCCCGATCATTCGGAGCTGGTTGCCCAGATTTCCATCATCGAGGTTGAGCCAACAGGCCACTTCGTGACCTATGGGGTTGGAGTGCCGCTTCTCGCGATGCGTGATCCAAAAACGGCACGCGGTATGCTAGCTACGATGATCGCGAGGGTGACCGAGCGGACAGAACCTGGGGCCTTACGTGCGTTGCCGACGACTCGACATGCGCGAGTCGAGCGCGGCACCCGTCTTCAGCGTTCTTGCCAGTGATTGTGCCACCCGAGATCAGAGCGAAGTGATCTCGAACGGTCACTAGTGGAGGCGGTGGGAATCGAAAACATCGAGCGCGGCACCCGTCTTCAGCGTTCTTGCCAGTGATTGTGCCACCCGAGATCAGAGCGAAGTGATCTCGAACGGTCACTAGTGGAGGCGGTGGGAATCGAAAACATCCGATTTCGCGCCGATTCGCGCAACTACAGGTAATCACGGGAAACCGGATCCTGAGTTAGCGGAAACAAAAGACGGTGAAAAGCACGTTCGGGAAACCGCTTTGCCAACTGGCAAAATCGAACGCGAGACTACGCAGGGAAGGGCGGACGTGGGAGACGTGCACGCAGGGAAGGGCGGACGTGGGAGACGTGCCCACCGTCCAGACCCTAGGCATGTTGGCGCGCAAGGTTTTGTCGAGCTCCCGACACGCGGACTCGCGCCGCTTGGCGCGTGCCGTGTTGAGGCTATTGGCACGTTCGACGCACCGGCCGTGATTCAGAGTGGCAAGATCTTCAGGCGCGGATTCTCATCCCCAAGCTCCCGGAGGTTCGGTGTCGTGACGGGGCTTCACGCGGTGTGACTTCGCTGCCTCACCAGTCGGTCCATCGGCCTGCTCGTCGTCGCCGATGGTGCAAGGATTGTGAGTGTGATCACCGAGCGAGACTACTCCCGCAATGTGTTCCTGAAAGGCAAGTCGCCGCCAACGACTCCGGCCCGCGAGGCGATGGACCGAGGCGTAGTGGTCGTTGGTTGCGATGAGACGACCCGCGACTGCATGGCGATCATGACCGGCAAGCGCACCCGGCCTTTGCTCGTCATGAAACGTGGCGAGCTCCTCGGCATCCTATCGATCGGCGATTTGGTGCACAGCATCGTGGTCGAGCAGGAGCTGACGATCGAGCAACTCGAACAATACAACCATCGCGGCTAGTCGCGCGCTCGGCGATCCCACAGCTGGCCTCATAGGCTTGAGGAAGTCGGGTTTCGCCGCAGTCGCCGAGCGGCGACGACCTCGAGCTCGAGACTCAGACGTTCGGCCACCAGGTCGTGCGATCCGCAGCGGTCTCGTATCAGGCACCAGAGCAACGCAGCGAGCTCGTCCCCTCGGAGTGTCTCTCGACCTTCCAGGAACACCTCAGCCAGCTCCGCTGCAGAGCGCTCCGCGTATGGAAGCACCGCATCGTGGAGCGTGCGGTCGACGAGCAGAGCACAGCGTCGCCATATCGTAGGTGATTCGAGCGCCGCGCGCGCGACTAGGCGGTAGAGTGTCGACGGCCACAGTGCGATCGGGGCATCGGCTGGGCAACCTAGGCACCAGGTCGCCGTTTCGGCGTCGAGCACGATGGCCAGCACGAGTCGAAGCACCTCTTCTCGGCCCGCCACAGAGGTCTGATCCTGTAAGGATCTGATATGATGTAACTTTTTAACGTCCGCGTAGGCCATAGTTAGCTGAAAATGAAAATCACTTTCAATAATGTGCCCCACTCCAATCGTTTCGTCAAGGAATAAGCCTCCGCGGGCTTCGGTGAGCGGTCGCATCATGTCTGGTCATGGAGTGACCGCCCAGCAAAGAGGGCTGATGGACGCTGGACACGAGGAAAGATCGCAACGCTGCGAATGCCATGCAATCCTGATCAGAGCTTAATCTAGCCGAAGGGGATGAATGATGAAGAGGCTGTTTCTACTAGTGATGGCGTGTGTGACGCTGGCGGGATGCGGTGACTCGAGTGCTGTGGGTGGTTCCTGCACGACTGCGGAGGATTGCGGAGCCGGCCTGTGCATCGTGAGCGGCAGCTTTCCGGACGGCCTCTGCACGCCGGCTTGCGACGTCGACGACGAGTGCCCCGAAGGGTTCAGTTGTATCTCACGAAGTGGGGGAATCTGCCTGCTGAACTGCACCGGCACGCAAGAATGCGAAGAGCTGCGCGGCGACGCGTGGCAGTGCCGTGAGGAGTCGTTACAGCAGGGCGGGGGCAATCGGCTCGTCTGCATCGGCGACTAAGGCGTAGCCACGCCGTCTCACACGGTTGGCAACTCGGCGCTGTGAGTATCGGGGCTTGCGAGAGCACCGTGCTCCACGCGATCGAGGACACCGCATCCCGCCAGCGCGACCACCGCCGTGGAGAAGAACAAAGCTTCCAAGAACTACCCCCGGGAGGCGTCGGTGCCTAAAGCGCCCGGGCACCGTATAACGACCGCCTTCGAGGCAGTCAACGCGGATGGAGCCTCCGGATGCGAGCGGCGCCGAGCCGCGATGTCCACGAGAAAGTCACGCGAGGTGGCCAGACGAAACCCATCGCACCTCACTCGTCGTGGTGCTCGATCCCGCCGTCGTGTTCCTGGTGGCCGCTTCCACCGTGCGGGGCGAAATAGAGCCACACGCTTCCGGTTCCTTCGAGCGTGAGCACGGAGTGATCAGACTCGTGAATGTGAACCCGATTGTCTCCTACGCCTGACTCCGGGCATGCCCCGTTGAGCGTCTCGTCGGACAAGGTTGTCGTGGAGGTGGCTTTGAGTACGCCAGCTGGCCGTGTGAAGACGCCGTAGTCGGTGTGGTGGGTCGGTACTTCGAGCGCCGCGTACGAGGTCGGTCCCGCCAGCTCGATCGTGACCGGCTCGCCGGCGCGAACTAGCGCGTGCTCGATCGCGTGATCCTTGTCGAGAACCGATTGGACTGTTTCCGCATGATGCTCCGCCTCGGTGCAGGCCTCCTGGGCAAGCGCGTCGTTTGCGCCAGCCACCTGGCTGCTCTCTGTGTCGCCGCAAGCCGAAACAATGACCGCTAGGGCCGCAAAAAAGAAAAGGACTTTCATGTTCATTCTCCGCGGCCGATGTTAAGGTCGACCGCCGCGCGACTCAACGCGACAAGATGTCGCAGCGTCGCGCGGCGGTCCAAGCAAGCGAAGCATTCACGGGACCAGTCGTGCGCTAGCCCTTTCCGCTGTTGCTTCCGCTACGGTCGTCGTCGTCGTGGTCGTCGCCGCCGTGGGGCTTGCAGAAGGAACCGCCGTGCTCGAATTCGCATTCCTCACCGACGGCGCAATCGTAGTCAGACTCGCATTCCATGACGCCGCCGTCGCCGTGGTCATCGTCGTGCGGATCGTCGCCACCATGGGGCTTGCAGAAGGAGCCGCCGTGCTCGAGCTCGCATTCCTCGCCTTGCGGGCAATCGAGGTCGGATTCGCAGTTCATGACACCGTCGTGAACGTCATCGCTGTCATCGTCGCCACCATGGGGCTTGCAGAAGGAGCCGCCGTGCTCGAATTCGCACTCTTCACCCTGCGAGCAGTCGAGATCGGACTCACAGTCTATTTCGCCTCCGCCGTCTCCGTTGTCGTCACCGCCATGGGGCTTGCAGAAGGATTCGCCGTGCTCGAGCTCGCATTCCTCGCCTTGCGGGCAATCGAGATCCGAATCGCACGCCATGCCGCTCCCTTCCGCACTCGAACCCTCGCGTGTGGCGAGCTCGGATGACGCGGCGCTGGTTTCGCCGCACCCTTGAGCGAGTAGGCATCCAATTGCGAGAAGTGACCAGATTGAACTTGCTTTCATCGTGTGCTCCTTGTGACAACGGGCTTGAACTTTGGTGCGCGGAGCCCCAACTGGGCGTCGCATCCCTCAAGTGACCAGGAGCCCGAAAAACGGTTCGGATCCTTACAACTTCATACAAATGAGCCGGGATAGCCGTCTGTGGACACTAGTCTCATAATGGGCGGCTCAATGGCCGTGTCCGAGACAGCGAGCATGCTCGATCGAGAACCGGATGGGCTGCGCGATGAAGAGGAGTCTGTTCCTGGCGATGCAGAGCTCGTGGCGTCACTCCAATTGGGTCACCCTGAAGCGCGCGCGGCGTTCTTCGATGCGTATGGCGAATTCGTGGAACGATTGCTGATTCGTGTGCTGGGGCGGGATTCCGAGATCGAAGACCTTCTCCACGACGTTTTCGTGCAGGCACTTGCGAACATCGGAAAGCTCCGTGATCCGACTCGGCTCCAGGCCTGGCTCGCTCGCATGACGGTATTCGTTGCCCGGGGTGCGCTTCGTCGGCGTCGACGTGGCCGGTGGCTCGTCTTCATGCCCGCCCAGGAGTTGCCCGAACAGAAATCCTCGGCGCCGCCCCCCGAGACCCGCGATCTACTCGACCGCGTCTTTTCGGTGCTGCGCGGCCTCCACCCGAACGACCGAATCGCGTTCTCGCTTCGTTACATCGAAGGCCTCACGCTACCGGAAGCCGCCGAAGCAAGCGGAGTGTCGCTAGCGACGTTCAAGCGATGGTTGAAAAGGTCGGACAAGGCGTTTCTGCTTAGAGCCCAGCGCAACGATCGAGCCCTTTACGACACTCTCCTCGAAACACCGCGATGGGGAACCTCTCATGGATGAGCGCCTCGAACAACTCGGTGCAGAAGTAGCGCGCATTCAAGATGAGGCATTGCCTGACGGGCGTCGCCGGGCCGCGGTTCGTAACAAACTGTTGCAGGCGTCTCGGCCTTCTACGCCACGGGCCTGGCGCTTTCGGCGGCCGGCCATCGGTTTTGCACTGACCTCCGTGGCGCTGGTAGCAATCTTCTTGCTGCGGCCGCTCGAGTCTGAAGTCACTCAGTATCGTGCCGGCGATGCACCCCCTTCGACTCGAGTCGATCAGTGGATCGCCGCTCCCGACACTCGAACGCTTCCCATTGTCTTCAGTGATGGCTCGACGGTGCAGTTGAGCCCCGGGTCTCGGGCACGTGTGCGCCAGCTAAGCGCCACGGGCGCCACCGTCCAGCTCGAGCATGGGGAGGCTACGGTCCATGTGGTGCACCGGGACGAGACTCGCTGGTCCGTCGAAGCAGGACCCTTCGTGGTGAATGTGATCGGAACACGCTTTCGCGTGCAGTGGGAGCCGAGCGAAGAGGCGTTTGGGCTCGAGGTTCTCGCCGGCACGGTTCGATTGAGCGGACCGCGTGGTACACGTCGTGTCACGCGCCACGATGGCGAAGTGCGGACCAATCTTCGACCCCCGGCGCCAGTGATGAAGGAGCCGACCATCGAACCCGCGCCGACGCCTGCGATCGAAACGCCAGAATCCCGCCGCGCGGCGCCTCGCCATCGTGGACCCACGCGCGCCCAACAGCCGTTCACCGAGCCCAAGACCCCCTCCTATCGACCGCCTTCGGGACGGCTCGAGTTGAAGCTCCCACCCAAGACCCCAGACATTGCTCCGGACACGACGCCCCCTACCGCAGCTCCAGTCGTTGCCGAAACGGAGCCCGAGCCGCCTGCGAGCGAAGAGCCGGCGCCTGTTACGGAGCCTGCGTGGAAGGCGCTCGCCGACGAGGGCGCGTACGAGCAGGTGCTTTCCGCTCTTAGCCCAGAGCAGTTCAAGGAGGCGATCTGGCAGGGAGATGAGAGCGATCTCGTCAATCTTGCCGCAGCGGCACGCCGTACCGGGGACGCGCGCGCGAGGTACATCTATAGCGTGGTTCGCTCGCGTTTCTCCGGCACCGATGGCGCAGCGAACGCTGCCTTCATGATTGCGCGGATGGAGTTTCATGCAAATGCGCCGCACGCAGCGGCGACGTGGCTCGAGATCTACCTCCGCGAGCGACCCCATGGCCGCTTTGCGCGAGAGGCCACCGGACGACTCATCGAAGCATACGTGCATGCCGACGATTCGCTCAGCGCAAAGGCTGCCGCGGAGCGTTATCTCGCTCGTTATCCCAACGGTCCTCACGCAGCGCTGGCGCGCTCAGTGCTGCAATGAGGAGGCCCTGGATGATCGTCGTCGTCGTCGTTTGTTGGGCTCGACCATCGGCGCGCGCAGAAACGCACCTAGCTGCCGACGATGGTTCCAGCGCAATCTGTGAAGCGGTGCGTGAGGAGCTTTCATCAATTGAAATCGACGCGTCCGCACCTGTCTCCGAATTGAACGAGAGACGCGCGCGGCGGCGGTCCTTTGCTAGCAATGAGGTCGACGCGTTGGTCGTGTGTCGCTCCGGTCCCAATCGAGTCGACGTCTTCTATCCCGATGGGTCGAGGCTGGGCGCGTTTGCTTTCGCTGTTTCTGCCGAAAACGACACGGCCGATGCTCCGGTCTATGTGAGCGAGCGCGTCCGCTCCGAACGCTTCATCGCAGACGTACCCGTAGCCATCCCATTCACGCCAGCGGTGTGGTGGCTTGGAATTGGCGCCGACGCGTTCTTCTCACCCGGCGGAATCGCTCCGCTTGCGTTTGTGAGAGTGGATGTCGGCTACCGCTTCCATCGACATTGGTCAGTTGAAGCTTTCGCGGCGATTCAGCCCTACATGCGGCGCTTGAACGCGGAGGGACTCGAAACCCGGCTGCGCCTGGACCAATTTGGTGCAGGACTTTCCTACCACCCGTTGGTTCGTCCGCGGGTGGATCTCGCCCTTGGCGTGCGTGCAGCGGCTGTTCGGCTGGGTGTTTCGGGAACACGGAATGCCCAGGGCGGCGATCTTGCGGCCCAGCGGGATGCCGTGTGGCTAGGCTTTCCCGCAGGCCGCATCTCACTACGCGTTGGGCTCACACGAAGGATTTGGCTGAACATTCACGGCGAAACTGGGGCAATCCTTCCGCGCGTCGCCGTGTCGGGCGGCAGCGTGGATTTCGGCTCGGTTGGGGAGCTTGCTGTGGAGACAGGGCTCAGTTTGGAGGTACACTTTCGATGACGATGACGATGAACGGACCTGGTCTTGTACTGGCGAGCTTTCTTTGCCTCGGTTGCGGCGTGACGAACGTTCGGCCTTTCGTCGACGGCATCGAAGCCATCGACGGGGGTTCCGGCGGGGTAGGCGGCGCGTCCATCGACGCTAGCGTGGGCGACTGCGAGTCGGACCTCGATTGCCCTCCGGGCGAGGAGTGTGAGCTCGAGGACGCCGGCTCTTTCTGCAAACCCCACGGCGGTGGCGGCGGCGGTGGCGGCGAAGGCGGTCGCTCGGGTAGCAATAGCGGCCCAGGGTAGGCAGAAGGGTAAACGGGGACGGCCGCTCAGGAGGCGGCGAGGTGCTCAATGAGGATCTTGGTTCCCAGGCCGATGAGCACGAGTCCGCCCAGCACGTCGAGGCGCCGTCCGAGGGCCGCCCCGAAACGACGTCCCGCGAAGAGTCCCAAGGCGCTCAACGCGGCGGTGGTCATGCCGATCGTGACGATGGAGAGGAGCAAGGGCGCGTTCAACATCGGCAGGGCGACCCCGACGGCGAGCGCGTCGATGCTGGTGGCGACTGCCAACACGAACATCACGCGCAACCCGAAGAGGTCTTGGTCGTCGCGCGGTTGGTCGTCCTTGTTCCCGCGCGCCTCCCAGAGCATTTTGCCCCCGATCGCGCTGAGGAGGACGAACGCGATCCAGTGGTCCCAGGCCTGGACGAGCGGTCCGATCCGGCTCCCAAGGAGCCATCCGATGAGCGGCATGAGTGCCTGGAAGCCACCGAAGAACAAGGCGACGAGAAAGACGTGGCGGGGCTGAATGCGCGGCGTCGCCAACCCTCGAGCCGCCGAGACCGCCATCGCGTCCATCGCGAGGCCCACGGCAAGAAGAAGAATCGCTCCGAAACTCACACTTGCATCGTAGCACCCGCCACCGACCATCAGTGCAGGTCGGTCGTCCCCCCGAGCTCGCTGTGCACATCCGTGACCAACGCTCCTTCAGCCACCGAATCGGAAAGGATGGCTTGCGGTCATCGAGATAGAGCGGCGCTCGTTGACCTGTCGTTGACGTAGTGATGTGAAATCGAACGATATGAAGTGATGAACCGCGAACACGGCGATGCGGGCAACTTCTTATCTTGTTTGAGGTTTGTGTTTCTTCTTGGTGCGTTGTGGTGAGCGCGAGACACGGCTCTTGTGAACTGATAACCCGAAGGTCCGTCGGTTCGAGCTCCGTCTGGCCCAACGTGTACGACAATCAGGTTCGCCGTTCGACTACTTGGTGCCAGCAACCAGAGTCAGCGCTGGCGCTCTTCAGCGATTTCCAAGCCTTGTTCGGCGGCCAGTTTCTCCAGTCGCTCTTGTGCGTGCCTCGATCCGAGCAGCGTGACGCGCTTCGACCCGAACCTCTGCTTGGCGACCTTCGCCAGCTGCTCGAGCGCATCGTCGCGGGCCTCGCCGAGCAGCTCGATCGATCCCGCGGACTCTCGGAGCCGTACTCCTCCTGGCAGGTTGTGAACGATGCTTCCGCGACTCGTGCGCGAGTCGCGAGAGGACCTGGCCAGAAGTCGGTTCTCACGGCTCTTGATCGCCAACCCTCGTGACTGCCGCCTGAGGCGACGGATCGCCCTCTGATCACCGCGAGCGGCCCGTGCTGCCAGGAACTCCTTCCAAGATCCCGGGTGTGTGTCGATGCTCATGGTCCGCCATCTCTTGACCGTCGCCCTAAGCTGACGCTCGGCAGCCTTTCTCTCGAACGAGAGCATCTTGTACAACTTGTGTTTCTCGCGCCCGGGGATCGGCATCGCCCCAATCGCGTGATGCCGCACCTTGAAATGTCGTCGATGCGTAGCTCGGGCTCCGTCGACTTTGGCGGACAAAGCCCCGCGCTGCTCGTCCCGCCGAGCTCGCGCGGCGTCGAGCGCATCCTGGTACTCGCGCCAAAGCTCGTCCTCACGCAGCGGTCCGAGCGGCTCGGGT
>JAFDAJ010000121.1 GCA_019313915.1 Deltaproteobacteria bacterium | reverse complement strand
CGAAGGCATCCCTCAGTATTTCTCAGGCGATATTCGCCCAGTTCACCTGCAAGCCCGGTCGGTCGTGCTGCAAGCGATTCGCGACTTCGGCGGAGAGGACTTCGTCCTCGGTGCAACCGATGCCGGCAGAGCCAAATGGGTCGAGAGGCTCGCCAACGATCTCCTGGTCGACGCAGCCTTTGTCTTCAAACGCCGCCTTTCCGACACCCAGACCGAGATCACCGCCCTCGCCGCCGACGTCGAGAACCGCCCGGTCGTCATCTACGACGATATGATCCGCACCGGCGGCTCACTGATCTCGGCAGCACGCTCCTACCAAGACGCCGGCGCAGCACGCTCCTACCAAGACGCCGGCGCAAGCGAAGTCTACGCGGTGTGCACCCACGGCGTGTTCGCGCAAGAGTCGCTGGAGAGGATTCGCGATAGCGGGGTGCTGAAGGGGATTGCGTGCACCAATACGCGGCCTCACGTCCAGGCGCTCGCCGACGGCGATTTTCTGAGGGTGTATTCGGTCGCGGATTTGATCGCGCAGTTTCTGACGGAAAACGTGTGAAGCAGATCTCGGGCCGTGGGTCTCGGGCCTCAGGACTCGAGGCCCGAGGTGTAGGTCAGGCCCGAGGGATCGCTGGGGAGCCGTTACTCGCTCTGGGACCCCAAGGTCCGAACATGGTTGACCAGCTCCGCGATCTGCTCCGGCGTCAGCAAGTCTGCAAAAGCCGGCATGGTCGGCGGCTTCCCTCCTGCGATGGTTCTGGCGATGGTCGCGTCGGTGATCCCGTCTTGCCACTCGGTGTTGGCGAAGCTCAGCTTGGCTTCGCGGCCACCTTGCCCGTCGGTTCCGTGACATCGCGCGCAATTTCGCTGCCACAGAAGCTCGCCGACCGTTAGATCGGGGCGCTCTAGTTGCGGGACCCGATTGGGGTCGATTTGCGTGTCAGGCGGGTGCGCGTGGTCTTCGGGGGTCCAGACGTGGAGGTCTCCCGGCTCGCTCGAACAGGCCGCCATGAACAGGCAGGCCACGATGATTCTGATCAACACCACGCCCCTGTAGCCTATCCGCCGGCGAGACTCATCCCGACGCGAACACGAACACCAAGCATGCCACTTCTTCGAACCTTCGTAGGCCGCATCGGACCGCCTGCACGTCCTCACCATTCGGTGGCATGCAGTACGCACGTGCAAGATCGCAGCGGTCGGCCACGGTGAGACGTAGAACCAGGATCGCATTGAAATCATTGGGACACGGGGGTCGGTGCTGCTCGGTTCGCGACCTCGCGCTCGCTTGACATCCCCAAGGCCCGGTTTCAGGGTGCCGCCTTCCACTGAATCAAGATTCATTTTCAGGAGCTCGGCGCATGGAATCGAATGGAAAGCGCGTGGCGATCGTAGCCGGATTGCGGACGCCCTTCGCGAAACAATGGTCAGCGTATCGGGAGGTTAGCGCCCTCGATCTCGCCAACATCGTGGTCACCGAGCTGATGCAGCGGGTCGACCTCGATCCCAATGAAATCCAACAAGTGGTCTACGGACAAGTGGTCCCCTCGGTTGAAGCGCCGAACATCGCGCGCGAGATCGTGCTGGCGACTGGCATGCCGAAAAGCATCGAGGCCTACAGCGTCTCGAGAGCGTGTGCGACGAGCTACCAGTCCACGGTGAACATCGCCGAGGCGATCATGGCCGGCACGATCGACACCGGTCTCGCCGGCGGGGCGGATAGCTCGAGCCGCGTGCCGATCACGGTGTCACAGCGTCTGGCCGAAGCCCTCGTGGCGGCGACCAAGGCGAGAAGCATTGGTGAGCGCATGCAGGCCTTTGCAGGTCTTCGACCGCGGGACCTGGCCCCCGTGCCCCCCGCCATCAAGGAGTTCTCGACCGGCCTTTCGATGGGTGACAGCGCCGAGAAGATGGCGAAGGAAAATCACATCAGCCGCGGGGCCCAGGACGAGTTCGCACACCGTAGCCACTCGCTCGCTGCCAAGGCGTGGGCCGAAGGCAAGCTCGATGACGAGGTGATGGAGGTCTTCGTACCGAATCGCTTCAACGAGGCGATCCGCGAAGACAACCTCATTCGCAAAGACACCGCGATCGAGAAGTACGCGAAGCTGAAGCCGGCCTTCGACCGCAAGCACGGCACGGTCACCGCGGGCAACAGCTCGCCGCTCACCGACGGCGCCAGCGCGCTGCTCCTCATGCGTGAGGACAAGGCCAAAGCGGCCGGCTTCGACGTGCTCGGCTTCATCCGCAGCTACGCGTTTGCCGCGCTCGACCCAGCGGGCCAGTTGCTGATGGGCCCGTCGTATGCATCGCCAATCGCCCTCGATCGGGCCGGCGTGAAGGTCTCGGACCTCGACCTCATCGACATGCACGAAGCGTTTGCAGCGCAGATTCTGTCGAACACGCAGGCCTTCGAGTCCGCCGAGTGGGCGGAGAAGCACCTCGGCCGCTCCGAAAAGATCGGCGACATCGATTGGGACAAGTTCAACGTGACCGGCGGCTCGCTCTCAATCGGCCACCCGTTTGCTGCCACGGGAGCTCGTCAGATCACACAGACCCTCCGCGAACTGAAGCGGCGGGGCGGTAACCTAGCCCTTTGCACTGCCTGCGCGGCGGGCGGCATGGGCGCAGCCATGGTGTTGGAGGCAGAGTGATGGCGACCGAAGGACTGACCATCGAGAAGCGCGACGACGGCGTAGCCATCGTTCGCATGGACATCCCGGGCGAGCCGATGAACACGCTGAGGGACGACTTCGTCGATACCTTCACGGAGGTGTTTAGCTCGGTCGAGAAGGACCCCGACATCAAAGCGGTCGTCTTCACGTCAGGCAAAAAGGACAGCTTCATCGCCGGCGCCGACATCACGATGCTCGAAAACGTGACCACCGCCGAAGACGGCGCGCGCATCTCGCGCGAAGGGCACAAGGTGATGGGCCGCATCGAGAATTTCCCGAAGCCCGTCGTTGCTGCGATCCATGGCCCTGCGCTCGGCGGCGGCCTCGAGGTCGCCCTCGCCTGTCACGCCCGCGTGGCGAGTGACAGCAAGAAGACCAAGCTCGGTCTCCCCGAGGCACAGCTCGGTCTGCTCCCCGGTGCCGGCGGCACGCAACGGCTTCCGCGACTCATCGGCGTTCAGCCCGCGCTCGATATGATGCTGACTG
Organism: Deltaproteobacteria bacterium; assembly: GCA_019313915.1. Lineage (GTDB taxonomy): Bacteria > Myxococcota_A > Polyangia > Polyangiales > Houyiibacteriaceae > SG8-38. Next base: position 5,469 of record JAFDAJ010000121.1, on the reverse strand, counting down.
GCAAGCAGATCGACGCCAAAAAGGCGCGCAAGCTCGGCCTGGTCGATGACGCGGTTCCCCCCTCGATCCTTCTCGAGACCGCAGTGGAGCTTGCTCTGTCACGCATCGACTACGTGCCCAAGCGCGACAGCTTCATCGAGCAGCTTCGCGACAAGGAAGCGGTCACTGAGTTTGCGCTCGCGAAGAACCCGGTCGGACGGAAGATCCTCTTCGACCAGGCGCGCAAGCAACTGCACAAGCAAACCCGCGGCAACTACCCGGCCCAAGATCTCATCATCGATGTCGTGAAGGCTGGCCTCGAAGGCGGCTTCGAAGCGGGCCTCGAAGCCGAGGCGCGCGCCTTCGGCCGACTGCTCACCACGGAGGAATCCGCAAACCTCATGAGCATCTTCTTCGCGACGACTGCGTTGAAGAAGGACTCGGGCGTCGACGATCCAAACGTGAAGCCCCGCGAGGTCAAGAAGGTCGGCATGCTCGGAGCCGGCTTGATGGGTGCAGGCATCGCGTACGTCACGACTTCCGTTGCCAAGATCCCCGTGCGTCTCAAGGACCGAGACGCCGACGGCGTGATGGCCGGCCTCCGCTACGTCCGCGGCATCATCGATGGCCGCGTGAAGCGCAAGCGGCTCACCGAGCAGCAGGCCAACCACCTGATGCTGCAGACTACCGGAACGACGACGTATGCAGGCTTCCAGGACACTGACGTCGTAATTGAGGCGGTTTTCGAGGACCTCGCGCTCAAGGGGCAGATGCTTCGCGACGTGGAGGAGGCAGGCCGAGAAGACGTGATTTTCGCGTCCAATACGTCCTCGCTGCCGATCACGCACATCGCCGCGGCTAGCAAGCACCCCGAAACCGTGATCGGGATGCACTACTTCTCCCCGGTCCACAAGATGCCGCTGCTCGAGGTCATCGTCACCGATCAAACGGCCGACTGGGTCACCGCAACCTGCGTCGAGCTCGGGAAAAAGCAGGGCAAGCAGGTCATCGTCGTCAAGGACGGCGTCGGCTTCTACACGAGCCGTGTTCTCGCGCCGATGATGAATGAAGCCGCGCACCTCGTCGCCGAGGGAGTGCCCATCGAAAAGATCGACACGGCCATGCTCAACTGGGGCTTCCCGGTCGGACCTATCAAGCTGACCGACGAGGTCGGCATCGACGTTGGCGCCAAGGTCGGCAAGATCATGCTCGACGCCTTTGGTGACCGCATGAGCCCACCGGACGGCATGCAGAATCTCATCGACGATGAGCGCTACGGTCGAAAGAACGGCCGTGGCTTCTATCTCTACGGGGACAAGAAGAAGAAGGGTGTCGACGAGTCGGTCTACGAGGTCCTCGGCGTCACTCCCAACAACAAGAGCATCACGAGCGAAGACATCGCGTGGCGCTGCGCCCTTCAATTCGTCAACGAGGCGTGCCGCTGCTTCGGTGAAGGCATCCTTCGGAGCGCGCGCGATGGCGACGTCGGCGCGATTTTCGGGCTTGGCTTCCCGCCATTCCGCGGCGGCCCGTTCCGCTTCATCGACCAGGTCGGCGCCAAGGAGGTCCTTGGACGCCTGCGCGAGCTCGAGAAGCAACACGGCCCCCGGTTCTCGCCGGCGCCCGTGCTCGAGGAGATCGCGCGGAGCGGACAAACCTTCCACGGAGAGGACGCGACTCAGCCCGGTCAGTCGCGCGGAAACAGCCCTCAGACTGCACCCCGCGCGACCGCGTAGTCTCTGGTTTTCCCATCGGAATCGACTGATTCTCAAATAAGCCAAGGGGTCGATTGCGCCGAAGGCCGGACCTCTCTATGATGGGCGTCGGTCGGGGAGGCCGGAACAACGGACGCATGCGGGGTGTTGGTCGGTTGTCTCCGTCAGGACACGACCACGGACAGAACATGGCACCCGAAGCAAGAGCAAAGAAGCTGGAAAGCGCAGCGAGGACGATCGCGGAGAGCTGTCCGCGTCACCGCAACGTGCTGCTCGTCGAAAACGACCCGGATCTCCAATGGAGTCTAGCGCGGATGCTCACGGTCGATGGCAACCGCGTCGTGGGGACTAGCTCCGGAGACGGCGCCCTCACGGTGATTGAGCAATGGGACGCCGATCTGGCTCTGGTGGCGTCAAACCTACCCGGGACGAGCGGCATCGAGGTCGCCCGTCAGCTCCGCGAATGGAACCCCGACCTGTTGGTCATTTTGATGGGCGAGGAGACCCCCGGCTCCAGTGCCAAAGAGCGTTCGTCCTACGTGACCGCCTCGCTCGCCAAGCCGTTCCGATTCGAGGCGTTGCGCGCTCTCATCGAGTCGATCCAACTAACACCGGCCCCCGCGGAGTAGCCCTGTTAGGCTTCTTAGGTGTGAAGCGACTGCTCCCCGGGTTGTGTTTCGTACTCAGTGCATCGCTGCTGGGCGCCGCCATCGCCCAGTCGACGCCCGGCTTCATCCACGTCGATGAAATCCGCCCAGGAATGAAGGGCTACGGCCTCTCCGTCTTTAAGGGCACGGCGCCCGAGCGGTTTGATGTCGAGGTCATCGATGTTCTTCATAACTTCCGGCCCAATCAAGACATGATTCTGATCCGAACGCCGCACCCGCTGCTCAACCGGGCGCGGGGCGTGGCAGGCATGAGCGGGAGCCCGATCTATCTAGACGGCCGCCTCGCGGGCGCATACGCGTATGGCTGGAGCTTCGGCTCTGATCCGGTGGTCGGCGTGACCCCGATCGCCAGCATGCTCGCGGAGCTCAAGCGACCCGTGCGCCTAGACATGTTCCCCGGAGCCAAGCCGCTCCCGAATGGGCCGCGCGCCGAGTCCACGAAGCTCCCGCCATCGAACGAACGATTCGCGGGCTTGCCCCCCTTTCACGGGCAGCGCGAGGTGAGCGCGTTCTCCGCGATTCGCGCACTGGGAAAGCGGAGGGCGGCGGTGCAGGCGCCAGTCGGCCTTCATCGCGCGACGACTCCGATCATGCTCGGTGGTCTGCACGACTCCGTCGCCCACATGCTAGCCAAGGAGCTGGAGCCACTCGGGTTCGTGGCTACGCAGTCGAGCGTCGGCGGAAGCTCGAAGGGTGGCCCCACGCGTTTTGAGCCGGGTGGGGCCGTTGCTGTCGAGCTCGCGCGGGGCGACATCAGTATCACCGGCGTCGGCACGGTCACCTATGTCGGCAAGGGAGGGCGAACCCTCGCCTTTGGCCACCCTATGATGGAAGCGGGCGCTAGTGGGCTCCCGACCGCCACGGCGCGTGTGCTCCACATTCTGGTGAGTGAGTCTCGCTCCTTCAAGATGGCGGAGGCAGGCCAACCACTCGGCACGATGGTGCAAGACCGGCAGCCGGCGATCGTCATCGACCCGAACATCGAACCAGCGCGTATTCCAGTTCGTGTGAAAGTGAATGGAGTCGAAGGCGCTCCGAAGACGGAGTGGAACGTCGAGGTCGCAAGCCACCGGGTTCTCACCCCTTCCATCGTGTACGGCGTAATCGCGAACGCGGTCAAATCGACGGCGAGCGATGCGACCGACGTCATCTTTCGAGCGAGGAGCAAAGTTGGCATCGAAGGCCACGGCGTGGTGTCGCTCGACGAGCAAGGGTTCTCGCCGATGGGTGCCGCCAGCTCCGCTGTGTTCTCTCAACTGCGGATGTTCGCACTCATGGAAGCCGCATATGCCAACGCGTTCGAAAGCTCCCGGCTGACCTCGATCGACCTGGAGCTCGATCTCGAGTACAGCCGCGAGGTGTTTCAAATCTCGGATGCCTCGGTGGCATACGAGGAGGTCGACCCCGGCGAGGAAGTGACGATCTACGTCAGGCTGCGCCGGGTGGATCAGGCCGACACCATTCGCGCGGTCAAAGTCCGGATTCCAGAGGCCGGTGCCGGGAAGACGGTGCGCGTGGCGATCGCCGCGGGCAACCAGGTCGCAATCGAGCAGCCGCGACCGGGGTCTCTCGGCGATCTGATCGACCAGGCTCAGCGCCGCTTTCCCGCCACCTCGTTGGTCGTGGCTCTTCAAATGCCCTCGCGCGGCCTTCGTTTCGAGGGGCACGTCGTCGACTCACTGCCCGCCTCAGCGCTGAACTCTCTTCAGCTCGTCAGCAGCACGGAAGATAGCCGCCCGTTCGTCACGCAATCACGTACGGAGATCAAGCTGCAGCAGGTCGTAGTCGGCAGCGCCAACCTCACGCTTCGCGTCCGTGCGATCGCGCGCCACCAGCTTCTCGGCGAGTAACAAAACGATGAACATCTCAAAGACGACTATCCGAATCGCGTTGGCAGGCCTAGTGCTCGCGACCAGCGCAAGCGTTGCCGCGGTGACCACACAGAGCTTCGTGCTCGACAGCTCGGACGCGTTCTTCGAAGGCGAGCTCGAGGGCGCCGCGGTGCACTCGGACGGCTCGGTGCGGGCTGGCGCTGCAACGAAACGAAACGAGCTGGAGAATGTTCCTCTCGCGTACAGCGTGGTTCAACGCCGCGGCACGACGTTCATCGGGACGGGCACCCACGGAGTCGTCTATCGGTTCGACGGAAAGAACGTGAAGGAACTTGCCAACACCGGCGAGCTGCTTGTCGCTTCGCTGGCGTTCGGCAATGACGGCGCGCTCTACGCGGGCACACTACCCAACGGGCGGGTCTATCGAATTGACCCCAAGTCCGGAAAGATGAAGCGCTTCTCGAGCCCCGATGGCGCGAAGCACATCTGGGCGCTCCACTACGACCAGCGGCGCAAGCGGCTGATCGCAGGGACCGGCCCCGAGGGAAAAGTGTTCGCGATCGACCCGATCGGCCGCGCCAAAATGCTCCACAAGGCCAAAGCCTCTCACATCATGACCCTCTCTGGCGACGGCAAGGGGACGATCTACGCGGGCACCAGCGACGACGCTCTGGTGCTACGGATCCGGCCAAACAACCAAGTCGACGTCGTGCATGACTTCCCAGGCAACGAAGTGACGGCGATCGACTACCACGACGGGAAGCTCGCCGTTGCCGCCAACAAGTTCAAGACGGCCCCTGGAACCCAGTTCAAGCCGTCGCCCGCTGGCCGGCCAGCCACAGCGAGGCGCCGCCCTGCCACCCGCCCACGCCCGGGAACCGGAGAGCTGTGGCGTGTTGATACAGACGGACGCGCCGAGATGTTGGTAAGCCGGAAGGACACGCATTTCACCGCGGTTCAGTGGGGCGCCGATGGTGCGATCTACGCCGGTGGAGGTCACGAAGGCCGCATCCTTCGAGTCGAGCCGGACGCGAGTTATTCGATTTGGGTCGATGTCGAAGAACGGCAGGTCTTGGCCCTCGACCTGCGCGCAAAGAACCCTTCGTTCGTCACGGGCGACGCCGCGGCGGTGTACCGCGTCCAGCCGGGAACGCGGCGGGGCGCGGTCTGGACCAGCAAAGCGCTGGACGCGCGCTTTGCATCGAGGTGGGGCCGGCTCACCTGGCGAAGTGAAGGGCGCATCGTTTTCCAGACCCGCTCCGGAAATACCGAGGA
>JAFDAJ010000346.1 GCA_019313915.1 Deltaproteobacteria bacterium | reverse complement strand
TGTCCGAGACGTTACAGGTGTCCGTAGTGCAGACGTCGAAGTCGTCACAGTCCACGTCGGCCTCGCAGCTTGGACACATGGGCACGCAGATTCGCTCGAAGCACTCCCAAAAGGCGATGTCTGCCGAGCATGGCACATCCGACGGGAACTGGAGGTCCTCGCAATCGGCGGCGACGTCGCATTGGGCCCATTCGGCATTGCAGGTACAGCTCGCGGGGACTCCGGCAGCCACAGCTCGCGGGGACTCCGGCAGCCACTCCGATCATCAGACAGATCAAAACCAACCACTGCAGGCGCTGTGTCTTCACGAGCCTTCACTCCGTCATTAGTAGGCGTCCTATCGCCACGCTGGACAACAGCTGCAACCCGTGTGCCAGCGCGGATTCGCATGCTTTCGGGCACATTCCACGTGCAAGCAACGCACCTTCTGCGCTTCGGCGACACCAGGCGCAGACTGTGCACGGAGTCGCGGGTCGGACACGACTCGGGACTCCGTCTTCACGTAGCCCACCCTGCGAAACCATTCGAGCGCGCGACGAAGTGCTTCGTCGAGGCTTACCTCGGCCTTGAAGCCGAGTTCGCGCTCCGCTTTGGAGCCGTCCAAGAACTGGCCGGCTGACATCACTGCAATGGCCGTCGACGAGATCTTTGGTGCGTTGCCGCCTAGCTTGTATCGAAGTGTTTGCAGCATCGACAGGAACTTGGCGGCCGCGAGAGGCACGGCCTTTGGTGCGTCGACGCTTGCAAGCGCCGCGATCTTCTCGACGCGCGGTTGCGACTTCTTGCCGATACGGGCGAGGGACGGTCGGGTACTACGCCGCACAGTTGATCACGGCGTTGACCCCACGCAGCGCAGTCGAGTGCATCGTCGAGGATCTCAGTCGTGACCTCTCAGTTCACGGATGAAGACGGGGTCGTCAGCGCGATCGCGGTGCTAGGAGAACCGGGGTCCAAGCGGAAGCTGGCGTGGTACGGCTGACCGTCCACCGACCACTCAGCGACGTACGTCCCGTAGTGGGCCTCGAGTGTTAGTTCACCGTTGCTGTCGGACTCGACCGTTGCTCGGGTGCGCCATCGATCGTTGAGTAGCGAGAACACCGCTTCGCCATGGCGAGTGATGTTGCGATCGTTATCCCAGAACCCCACATCAAACTCGTCGCGACCGGCGACCTTGTTCCAGGGACCCCAAAAAACGATCTGCGTGACCGACGGATGCCCCCACCACAGTCGAAGCAGCGCCTCGGCCTGCGCGGCGCGAAGCTCCGGATCGTCGGGCGCGATGAAATTGGTCTCGGTGATATGAATTGGCAGCCCTGTCTCGGCGAGCGTGTCGAGCGCGACGGCATAGTCGTCGATCTTGGTGCGACCGCTAATGTCGGTCGAGGGGTCGATGAACGCCAGCGTAGGTGCGAAGTGGGCTTGTTGGCCCAGCGCGTCGATCGGCACTCCCTGCTCGAGCAGGTCGAGAACACGGTCGCGAACTTCAGTTGCGGTCGGCGTCGTAAATCCGGTGAACACCTCGACGATCCACTCGTTGAAGACCAACTTCACGTCCGGGTCGGCCTCCCGTGCCCACCGGAAGGCATCGTTGATGATGGTAGGGCCGAGCCGATCGATGAACCATTGCGCGAGCGATTGCAGCGACTCGTTGCTCACGTCCCAATAGGTCAGCTTGCCATCGTAGTGCGTGACGCTGTCTTGAATGAACGATTTGACGATCGTTCGCAGCTCGGCTTTCTCCGCCTCAGTCAATTCTTTCGACGGGAACTGCTCTTCGGCCCATTGCGGAAGCGCGGACGACGACAAGGGCATGGGGATACCCCACAGAAGGGTGTGCCCTTTCACTGCAAAGCCATTCTCTTCCGCCCATGCGATATCGGCGTCTGCGCTGGAGAAGTTGCGAGCGCCTGGGGTCGGTTCGACCCTCGCCCACTTGGCGTCGCTTTCGAGGACGGCGAGATCAAAGTGCTCGGACATCCGTTCGGTGAACCATTCGAGGTCGCCAGGTTCGTGGAAGCGCCCGAGCTCGATCGGAAATCCGAATGTAAATCCGTGTTTGGTCTGCGTAAGCGTGACTTCGGTATTCGGCTGATCGGTCCGAATCTCGAGCTGTGTTCGTCGGATCGAGGGGGCACGTTGGTCGGCGGCTTCAATGCGTGCGATCTCCGCCGGCTCGAGTAGGGACATGTTCGCTGCGCGACCCATGGGCAGCTCAGGCAGCGATGCTACTCCTGCTTCGCCCATGACTTCGGTGTAACTCTTGGATGGGACGTCGGGGACGTCGTCGGAACCGCGACATGCTCCGATGAAGATGGAGCATGCCGCGGAGCAAACGAAAACAGGGACCGACACCAACCGGAAGCGCGAGTAATGAAGCATCGGGCTATGTTAACGAGGAATGGATCTTCGCACAAACCCCTAAGCGTCCGCGCCCTGCTGGCACTCTAGGCAAAACGGCGCCTCGGGCTTGGCGGACAGCCGACGGTAGCCGATCGGTTCTTCGCATTTGCGGCAAAGGCCGTCTGGGATTTCTGGCGTGTAGCCTTGGCCATGGCTTGCTGCTGCATCGCATCCATGCGCGACAGTCGGCCGACCGAGCTCTGGTCGAGCATCACCGGACTGGCCGAGTCCGCGCTTGCGCGCAGTGTGTGTTCGAGCTCTGCAACCAACTCGACGAGTTGCTGTCGCAAGGTGTCGGCTTCTTTCTCCGAAAGTTCTTCCATCTCGCAGAACCGATAGTAGCTTCAAACTTTGGTCGGCGTGAGAAAGTAGACCGTCACTGCGTTGCGTGAATTAAACGCCACGAAGTTTGTGAGTTGGGTCACGTTCGTTCGGTGAAAGGTGAATTAATACGTATGAAACATTGACAATTACGTATAGACGGCCGTTTCACAACAACGGTAATCATCATGTATCCCCTGACGCATCTTCCTCCGCGCCAGGTTGTGGAGATTGCCATGACGCGCACTGTTCGGTTCTCGCCTTTCCTTCTGGCCGCGATGCTCTCGCCCGCGTTCCTCATTGTCGAATGCGACCGGACCAATGCGAACCCCAACCTCGCCTCCCTCGAGGTGGAAGCCGCGGGGCTGAACCGCGTAGTCGGGTTCAGCTCCGAAACAGCGGCCTATGACGTTTGGACGCCTGCTGGCGTCGACATGGTTACGTTGCGGGCGCAATCCGCGAAGCCGGGAGCACGAGTCCGCTACTCGCTCTTCGCAGATCCGATCACGAGCGGGTCTCTCGGGGCAGGTGGCGGCGAAATCACGCTAACCATCCCGCCTGGCTCGAGCTCGATCCGTATCGACGTCACCGACGGCGGCGCCCTCCGAAGCTACGTCGTGAATATCAATCCCCCGTGCAGCCTGGGTCGGTGCAACGATGCGGACCCGTGCACGGATGATGTATGCGACACGGCGATTTCGACCTGTGAATTCAGCACTTCTCCTGATGGCGCGAGCTGCGAGTTCATGGGGGTTGGTGGTGGCATGTGCGTTGTGGGCATTTGCCGCCTCGAGTGGGGTGCGGCCGAGCTGATCGAGACCGACGACATGGGTGACGCGACTAGCCCGCACGTGGCTGTCGATCCCAATGGGAATGCCACGGCGGTGTGGGCCCAATCCGACGGCACTTGGAACAACATCTGGTCGAACCGGTACACGGCAGGCATCGGCTGGGGTGTGGCCGAGCTGATCGAGACCGACGACACGGGTGACGCTACTAGTCCGCAGGTGGCTGTCGATCCGAACGGGAATGTCAGGGCGGTATGGGCTCAATTCGATGGCACCCGGATCAGCATCTGGTCGAACCGGTACACGATGGGCCTCGGCTGGGGTAGCGCCGAGTTGGTCGAGACCGACGACGCGGGTGACGCGACTAGCCCGCAGGTGGCTGTCCACGCGAACGGGAATGCGACGGCGGTGTGGCGTCATAAAGACGGTCCCCAGTTTAACATCTGGTCGAGCCAGTACACGGTAGGTGTGGGATGGGGAGTCGTTGAGTTGCTCGAGACCGACAATATGCTTCCCGCGTTCGACCCGCAGGTGGCTGTTGATCGGAACGGGAATGCCACGGTGGTGTGGCGCCAGTTCGCCGGGAACCGGAACAGCATTTGGTCGAACCGGTACACGGCTGGTGTGGGCTGGGGCGTGGCGGGGCTCCTCGAGACCGACGACGCGGGCCACGCGTTCGACCCGCAGGTGGCCGTCGACCCCAACGGGAATGCGACGGCGGTGTGGTATCAGCTCACTGGCACTCGGAACAACATCTGGTCGAACCGGTACACGGCAGGCATCGGCTGGGATACTGCCCAGCTAATCGAGAGCGATGACATCGACCATGCGCGCGACCCCCAGGTGTCTGTCGACCCCAATGGAAATGCGACGGTGGTGTGGCGTCAGTCCGACGGAACTCGAGACAACATCTGGTCGAACGAGTACGCGGCAGGTGTGGGTTGGGGAGTTGCTGAGCTGATCGAGACCGACGACACGGGTGACGCGCTCAATCCGCAGGTGGCTGTCCACCCGAACGGGAATGCGACGGCGGTGTGGCGTCAGTCCGACGGAACGCAAGACAACATTTGGTCGAACTGGTACACAGCGGGCGTGGGTTGGGGCGTGGCTGAGCTCCTCGAGACCGACAACGCGGGCCACGCGTTCAACCCACAGGTGGCTGTCGACCCCTATGGCCGTGCCACGACGGTGTGGCATCAATCCGATGGCACCCGGACGAACATCTGGTCCAACCGGTTCGAGTAACGGCCGAAAGTCACCAACGCCACCAGAGTGCCCGAGATCGCAGTCAAGGGCGGGCTTTCCACAAGGCACACGCGTGTGATACTTCGGTCCATCGAAGGGGGCCGTGAAGAAGCCGTTCAAGACTACGCTCATCGCGATCGCAGCGTCGATCGGGCTGGTGCTCGCCGCGCTCGCGAT
>JAFDAJ010000345.1 GCA_019313915.1 Deltaproteobacteria bacterium | reverse complement strand
AACTCCGCGGGAACGCGGGTCAAACGCCCGACGTGATACGCGACGTCCTTCATGGAACGGCGCTGGGCGATTTGAAGGCCGCGCAGGTTAGCGTCGTAGTAGGCCATGTTCGTGAGATGCGCGCCCGAGTCGTTAAAGCCCGGCAGCGTCTGTGGGTCGAACAGCACGCGTGCCATGCGCGCCTCGTCGTCGTTCGCGGCGAGCACGTACCAACGCAGATCCATGTCGAAGTGGCGGAGCAGATGGAGAAAGAACTCGCAGTCATCGCCAACCGGGTTCGAAAAGCTGGCAAACGCCCTGGCCTCGGCCTCGCTGCGGGGGCCAAGCCCCGTTCTGCGGATACGCCCTCTCCCGCTCGGCCTGGCCTGCCAATCCAGCAAGCGCTCGTAGATACTTTGGAGCGTCTCGCCCTCCCAGACGGGAACCGGGCGGTCCGTCATGACCATGTCTTCGAGGTCGCGGCTCAGGCTGTCGTCCATGATGCGCAGCCAGCGCTTGATGCGTGCGAGCGAGAAGCCCTTCTTGTCGTGGTACCACATCTCGCGGAACCGCTTGCAGTACGCAGGGTCGTTGAGCAGCGCGACCCGCGAGTCTTTGTCTTCGAGGTCGATTTCGTTCAGCTCGCGGAGCGCGGGGATCTCTTCGGACAGCGGCGTGATCGGTCCGTCCGAGTAGACGCGAAACGGCGCGGCCAAGGCTTGAAGTCGGAACCTTCCATCCAGTAGGGGCGAGTTGATGATGCGCAAGAGCGCGACGCCGAGCCGCGCCAGGCCCCGATTGGTCACGACGTCGAGCGCGGCCACGGCCGTCAGCTTCAGTGGCTTGCCGAAGAGCCGGCCGCTGCTGAGGAGAAACCAGCGGATGACGTTGATCGGCTTGTCTTTCTCGGGCGTGGCCTGCCAAACACGATCATAGCGTCGGACGACGTTGGTGAGCCGCTTCACCTCGCCGTAGGAGCTGTAGTTGGCGGGGATGCGCATCTTTCGGTGCGGGTCGTTCGAGAGATAGTGGAACGGCAGCGAGTCGGTCGAGAAGCCGGCGTAGCCGTCCTTCATCGCCTGCTCGAGGATGTCCTCCATCTGTTGAAGCTCTTCTTCGGTCGGCTCCTCGGTGATGGCCCGCTCGATGCCCATCACCTCGATTCGCAGCATCGAGTGGGGGATCATCGGCACGATGTTCGCGCCCAGTGGAATCTCGGCGAAATGCTCGAGGTAGGCTTTGGGATTGTCCCAGGTGATTCGATCTGCAACGCGTGAGAGCACGCTTTTCGGGATGTTCTCGACACGCGCGAAGCACGAGACGACCGGGTCGTGCCCGCTCTCGTTCTGGCGGCCAAACGGCACGCCGATCGAGCAATTGGCGACGACCGCGGTGGTGGTGCCGTGCCGGACCACTTCGGTGAGCCCCGGGTCGAGCTCGACTTCGAGGTCGAGGTGCGTGTGAATGTCCCAAAGGCCGGGCATCAACCAGCGGCCGCGGGCGTCGACGACCTCCGTGGCTTGGGCCGCGTCGAGGTCGGATCCCACTTCGGCAACTTTGCCGTCTTGAATTGCGACGTCCTGCTGAGCGGGAGCGTCGGTGCGGCCGTCGAAAACCAGCGCGTTCTTAATCAGTGTGTCCCAAGCCATGACTTGTTGCCCTTACAACAGCGAGCGGAATCACGCCAGCATAGCTGTTATAGTGCCCTCCCCCATGACGACAGCCAAGCTTGCCCTTACTTGTATCCTAGCGATCGCTTTGCTCCCCGCCTGCACCCGGCCAAAGGCGCCCGAGAGGAGCCCCAACGTTCTGGTGATTACGGTAGACACACTGCGCGCGGATCGCCTCGGTTGCTATGGCTTCGACGCGGCGCGGACTGCCCATATCGACAAGCTATCGACGGAGGGGATTCGCGTGGAGCACGCCGTGGCTTCCGCCCCGATCACCATGCCGTCCCATACTTCGATCTTCACCGGCTTCGATCCCCCCGCACACGGCGTTCGAGACAATGGCACCTATCCCGTGCCGCCGGAGATCGATACCCTCGCGGAACGGCTCAAGAGCGCTGGCTATCAAACGCAGGCTTTCGTGTCCGCGGAGGTTCTACATAGCCGATACGGTCTGGACCAGGGATTCGATGGATACGACGACGAGCTTTGGAATGAGGCCATGCCGACGGACTTCAAGCGCCAGGAGCGCTCTGCTCGGAAGACCATGGATCGCGTTCTCCAATGGCTAAACGGCCGCCCCGCATCAGCCGAACCGTTTTTCTTGTGGGTCCACCTTTTCGATCCGCATCAGCCTTATGCCCCTCCACCCCTTGAAGCGCGAGTCACGCAGACACCTTACGACGGTGAAATTGCGTTCGTCGACCAACAGATCGGGCGGCTCGTGGAAGCCCTCGAGCAGAAGGGTGCCCTCGACGAGACCATCCTCGTCTTCACGTCCGACCATGGTGAAAGCCTCGGCGAGCACGGCG
>JAFDAJ010000344.1 GCA_019313915.1 Deltaproteobacteria bacterium | reverse complement strand
ACCTCCCGATCCACGAAGTCGCGAACCGACTTGCGAAACATTTCTTGTTCCTCAGTGAATGGCAGACTCATCGGGGTTCTCCTCGCCGCGGCCTTGCGCGGTCCTCACACGTTCGCGATCCCACGGGAAAACACATCGTCCATCAACGACACGACCTCGTCGAACGGGTAGTCGGCGATGCCGGACGTCTCGCGTTCAACCAAGACGCTTCCCAGATGAAACATGAGGTAGGCGATGCGCTCCGGGTCTACGGACCTCAGCGAACCTTCCGCCACGCCTTCCTCGATCACCTGACGCAGGAGCTCGATGGTGCGTTGCTCCTGGTCACGGTTGAACGCATGGGCGACCGGGTCGAGGCTCATTTCGGCGTCTCCTGCCAAGGCAAGCCGCATGACCCCATTGCGGGCATAGGTACGCCGTGTGAGGTCCACGATGCGGCGGATCTTGCGGCGCGCGCTGCCCTCGCCATCCACGATGGAACGCCCCTCACCAATGAACGCCTCGGCATCTTGCTCTAAGAGGCGCGCGTAGAGGTCGTCCTTATTCCGGAAGTGCGTGTAGAGCGTCGTCCGAGAGCAACCGGCCTCTCGCGCCACCTCGTCCATCGTGGTCTTGCGTGCGCCAAATCGAAGGAAGCGGCGACGCGCAGCCTCCAAAATGGCCTCGCGCGTGCCTTCCGAGGCCTCTGAAATCTCAGGGGATTCTGTCGCCATGCGCGCAACTTAACATTTGACGTCCATTTGTCAACCTGTTATCCAAGCCCATGAGTCAAGGAGCCGAATTTCAGTGGGAAGACCCCCTGCTCTTCGAAGAGCAGCTCAGCAACGATGAGCGGTTGATCCGCAACACAGCCCGCGAGTACGCGCAGCAGCATCTGATGCCGCGAGTGATCGAAGCCAACCGTCAAGAGCGCTTCGATCGCGAGATCATGAACGAGCTTGGGGAACGTGGTTTTCTAGGCGCCACATTGCCGCAAAGCATTGGTTGCGCGGGGGCGAACCATGTTTCCTATGGTCTCATTGCCCGTGAGCTCGATCGCGTGGACAGCGCATATCGGTCGGCGATGAGCGTTCAGTCCTCGCTCGTCATGTATCCGATATTCACCTACGGCTCACAGAGCCAGCGGCAACGCTACTTGCCGAAGCTCGCCACCGGCGAATACGTGGGGTGTTTCGGTTTGACCGAGCCCAACTCGGGGTCGGATCCCGGATGCATGCAGGCGCGCGCCACCAGAGTCGACGGTGGCTTTGTGTTGAACGGCACCAAGACATGGATCACCAACTCGTGTATCGCCGACGTGCTCATCGTTTGGGCGAAGCTCGACGAGGTGATTCGGGGCTTCCTTTTGGACAAGGGCATGAAGGGCCTGAGCACGCCAAGGATTCAGGGCAAGATGAGTCTTCGGGCTTCGGTGACAGGCCAAATCGTGATGGACGATGTGTTCGTGCCAGACGATCATTTACTGGAGGGGGCTCGAGGTCTGCGCGGTCCCTTCGGTTGTCTCAACAAAGCCCGCTATGGAATCGCGTGGGGCGTCCTGGGCAGCGCGGAGTTCTGCTGGCACGCAGCGCGTCAGTACGCGCTCGATCGAGTACAGTTCGGCAGGCCCCTTGCCGCCACGCAACTCGTTCAGAAGAAGCTTGCCGACATGCAAACCGAAATCACGATCGGCTTGCAGAGCTGTTTGCGCGCGGGGCGACTCATGGACGAGGATCGCTGCGCGCCCGAGCTGGTTTCGATGCTCAAACGCAACTCCTGTGGCAAAGCATTGGATATCGCGCGTGTCGCTCGGGATATTCACGGGGGAAACGGGATCAGCGACGAGTTTCACGTGATCCGCCACGTCATGAATCTCGAGACCGCGAACACGTACGAAGGCACCCACGACATCCACGCCTTGATCCTGGGCAGGGCACAAACAGGCTTGCAGGCGTTTAGTGGTGTGAGCTGACGCTGATCCGGTTCGCAACGCTACGGGCACAGGTGGAGGGTGGCTTTCAGAAGCCGCCTGCCCTATGAGCCGAGAATGACGAACCTCCCCCGCACACGCGACCGCTCTCGTGAATTCGACATCGTCCTCTGGGGGGCCACCGGATTTACCGGGCGCCTCGTGGCCGACTACCTCGTGCGCAACTACCTTGGCGGCGAGACTGGGCTTCGGCTCGCGCTCGCCGGGCGCAACAAAGAGAAGCTCGAAGGGATTGCCAGCGAGGTGGGTGCTCCACAGCTTCCGATCCTGATCGGCGATAGCTTCGACGCCGACTCGCTGGACGCGATAGCTTCGAAAGCCGAAGTCCTCATCAGCACGGTCGGCCCATATGCGAAGTACGGCGCCGAAATCGTGGCCGCGTGCGTGCGCAACGGAACTGATTACTGCGACCTAACCGGCGAGACGCACTTCGTCCGCGCGATGATCGACGAACATCACGAGGAAGCGACGAAGACCGGCGCGCGGATCGTTCACTG
>JAFDAJ010000343.1 GCA_019313915.1 Deltaproteobacteria bacterium | reverse complement strand
TCAGACTTTTTTTGAGCACACGGTTCTTGAGCGTCATCTCCGCAACGACTTCTTTGAGCTCGCTATTCTCCGCCCGCAGATCCTTGACCTCGGTGCTGGTCGCTTCGCGCACCGTGTCGCCGCTCAGCTGTTTCTTGCCGGCCTCGAGGAAGTCCTTGCTCCACCGGTAGTACAGATTCGCTGCGATGCCCTCGCGTCGGCACAACTCGGCCACGCTCAGCTCGCCGCGCATCCCGTCGAGCACGATCCGAATCTTCTCCTCTGCGGAGAACCTCCGGCGCGTCTTGCGACGGATGTCGCGCACTGCGGCATCACTCGATTGTTTCTTTCTTCTTGGCATGGGACACTCCTCAGAAGGGCTCTCGCCCTCGGCAAAGTGTCTCTTAACTCAGAGCCCTTTTGTATCCGAGTTCAGCTGACGGGATACACACGTGAGCAGCTTGATGTTGTCTTGGTTTAACCGGATCAGGGTTTGGGTAAACGTACGGCATATTTTGGAACTCCGCCGAGCGCAGCGTGTCGAGATCTTGATAGGGCACTCGGTACTTCATGTACTTGAGCCCCTTGAAGAAATCGGGATCCTTGATGGCGATCGGCCAGATCGGTCGGAACCTGACCTCGACGTCGTAGGCCTCGCGAATGGCGAGGACGCGATCGAGCGAGATGTAGCAGTACGGGCTGCGCATCGACCAGAACACGTCGACAACTTCGGTTGCGGGCGCTTGGGTGGTCTGGCCCTTGTCCTTACGCTTGGCTTGGGCCGTGGGCGCCACGGCGCAGAAGCTCAGGGCCAGGACGATCAGAACAGCGTTCTTGGCTTTCACGTACCCTCCTCTTTCGGCGACTCGGTTGCGAGCCGCACGTGCGTGTACATAGCTAACTGGGCAGCAGAATCACGGCCATTTCGCGCCATTCGGTAAACTGGCGCCACATGCCCGGCAATGTTCCCGGGTTCGAATCGCGGCGTGTCACACGCAGCGGTCAGTCAGAAGTGGTAGACGCCGCCAAGCGCGAACATGAATTCGTGAGTCACGACGGGGTCGGTGGGAACGTAACCGTAGTCGACTCCGAGCTCGAGCGCCCAATGCTCCGTGAAGTGGTAGCTTCCGCCGATCGTTCCGCCGACGCCGAATGAGAGGATGTTCTTCTGACCTTCAAACTGTGCCCGCTCGTCGCTGAAAATGCGAATGTTGAAGATGAGGATGGCGCCGATATAGCCCTCCCAGGGGCCCTTCACGAAGAGCCCTTTCAAGGTCGCCTCGAATGGTGTTTCCCAGGTGTCCGCCGAGAAGAGAAAGGGCTTTGCGAGCTCGATCGACAGGTGCTCCTCGATCAGCTCCCTTTCGTATGCGATCTCGAACCCGCCGAGGTTTTCTCGCGTGTGAAGCGGCTCTCCCGTCGTCGCCGAGTCGCGGTGTTCCAGAAGGTGAAATTCGTAGACCCCTGACAGACGGACGCTGTTGAGCCGCTTTTTTTCCTCGCCGCCGCCTTCCTTGCTAGCGCCCTCCCCGCCCGCTGCGTCCGCATCGCTGTCTTCAGCCTGCACTGCGGACGGCCCGGCGACGCACAAGACCAACCAAGAAGCCGCCACCGCAGGGATCACGGCTCGTTTGGTCTGTTGTAAGGTCATTGTGTGAGCTCGCTACTTAGTACCGCTTTACTGAGGCAGCACTTGGCGCAAGCCCGGATAGAAGTCCTGCTTCTTCACCAATTCCGCGGCCGGCGTGTACCAGATTGGTGACGACCAGGCGCGTTCCTGGATGCTCGCCGGAACACCTTCCGGAAGCGGGCGCCCTAGCGCCTTTGCATCGTAGGTTGACCAGCGCGGTGTAGGGATTTCCAGGACGCGCACGTAGTAGACTGCATGCTGCGACGGATCGAAGTTCGGGTCCGTCCAGACCGCCATCAATTGGCTGTCGCCGATGCTGTTGGTGTAGCTCGCGTTCTTGACGTCGACCGTGTTCCCGACCGGCGGCAGTTGGCCAGCCGGAATTTCGCGCTCAACTGTCCACACGCGAAAGCCGTCGGTGGTCACCATCGAGACGACCTCTCCGTCCTTGCCCGCAGGCTTGCGGTCGTCCGACCACACCACGTCGTAGACGTTCTCGCGACTGTAGCCCGCCTGGTACCAGCCCTTGATGATCTGCACCCGGTCGAGGTTGCCGCTCGCCGGATCTTTCAGTGCCCAGACCGCGAAGGTCGGCGCTTTGGCGCCCTTGGGCATCGCAGGCAAGTCTCCGCCCATCGGGACGCCGCCCGCGTAGGCTTTCTCGACGAACTTGTCGTCCTCGACGAGGCCAGCCGGGTAGCTCCAGCCGCCGAAGAAGCGCAGCCGGATCAGAGGTCCCGAGGTACCGAAGGTCTCCTTGCTCTTGATGGCGTCGAAGATCGCCTCTCGCGTGTTCTCGGGAGCCCATACGCCCGTTGCGCCCGGCGTCCCAAAGACGAATGCCGCTTCACCGGCAGTCTGCCCTGCTCCGGAGAGGCGACGTTCGGGCGTGTCGTCGTTGACGCCGTGGACCCCGGTGTAATTGAATTCCTCGTTGTCGGAGAAGCCCGTGTGCGCATCAGCGCCGGCCACGATGCCGTACTTGAATGGGTTGGCGCCAATGGCTTCCTGGAAGCCGACGCCATTGATCAGCGCCTGACGCACGTAGCTGAAGTCTGTCTTGCCGCGGACCCCGCCGGTGCCGAGCAGATGCTGGAACAGCTCGAAGTCGGCGAACTCATCGTGGGGAGACAAAGCCGGGTGGGTATCCGATTGCCCCTTGGTCTGGAGGATCTCCGTCGCGACCTCGTTGCGGGCCCTCCGCGCGGCCCAGGCCTTGTTGATCGCCACGCCGTTCGAGGTATTCGGGTTGTACATCAAGCTGTTGCTGACGTTGCCGTTGTGGGGGATCGCGAAGACTTCGTGGCCCATCTT